>JADFXS010000315.1 GCA_015233515.1 Deltaproteobacteria bacterium
ATGGAGGAGGATTTTTTTAATGGCGAAAAAATTACTTATTGCGGCCTTGGTGGTGGGGTTAGTGGCGGCTTTCAGCACTTCGGCCATGGCGGAAAGCAAAGTGGATTTTTCCGGAATGTTCCGCGTCCGGGCTTTTTACAATAATAACTTCACTTTACAGGGAAAACAAGCTTGGGAAAGCAAAAAGTCCTACATTGAAAATTACCTGATCATGGACTTCAAGGTCATGCCTACGGATAATTTGACCCTGAATGTCGGTTTGATAACTGAAAAATCAAACTGGGGACAGCAAGGCAGTCCATATTTCTTCAGCCGGCCTTACGGCTCGGGGAACAACGCGGCGACGACCACAGCCCCTCCCCAAAACAATGCGACTTCTAGAGTCGATACCGAAAACGATTTTGAACTTCGTTATTTCTGGGCGGACATCAAGACTTCGGTCGGTTTATTTCAGATCGGCCGCATGCCTTTGAAGGGTTTTGGTTTAAAGACGTTAGGCTGGACCGGTTCCAAGGTCTTCGCGTCAAGTCCGGGAACCAAGGAATTGGAAAACTCCATCGACCAGATGGCCTGGACGTTGCCTTCAGGTCCCTGGACTTTCGGCTTGGTCTATCAAAAGAAGATGGAAGGCGACGCTGGTACTGGTGAAGGTCCTCTTTGGGACGGCTCGGGTACCGCCCCGGCCGATGGCCGGATGAGAAACTTCGCCGGCCGTCAGTATGACCAGGACTGGGACCTTTATGGGGCCTGGGGAATGTTCAAATTCGCCACCGGCGGGGTCGGACTGGGAGCATTCTATGAACAAATCAAAGCCCAATACATTGATCTTGGTTCCGGCGAAATTGCCAATGCTCCCTCGCCCTTGCCAATGTCGGTTCTTGTTCCTCCGCAGGCCTTGGCCAACATCGACCCGGCCAATCGGTCCATCGACGGCTATCTGATGAGTCTTATCGTGCCGGCTTCCGTGAATTTCGGCCCTGTTGGTCTCCATGCCCAGGTGAACTACTCTTTTGGCCAGTTAAAATGGCACTTACAGCCTGGGGCTCTAACTCAATTCACGACAGCTGACGGCAAGGTCATGGAAATCAAGGATTCGGCCAGTATGGAGAGTTGGATTCTCCATGCCGACGCAACGTATAACTACGGTCCGGGTGTTGTCGGTTTTCAGTATACTTACATTTCCGGCGATAATACCAACACGGACTATAAAATCGACGGCGTCCTCAACCTCGGAGCCGACTTTTATCCGCTCTTGATCACCTTCGATCGTGGTTTGAACAGTACCGTGGATCACTATTACCAAGCCTCCGCCGGAGGGATCGGCTCAACCGCGGGCCGGGGCGCGGCCGCCGATGTTCTCTATACCAACGGCTATCGCGGTAATGGCGGTAATCTCTGGACTTTGATCGGGTGGGTCGATCACAGCCTGACTGAAGATATGTTGGTCCATGCCGCCTTGGGATATATCGATGTTCTGCACCCTGGTCAGAACCGTTGGAATAATCAGAATATCAGCAGGCACTTCGGTACGGAGCTTGACGTCAGTCTAATTTACACCCTGATGCAAAATCTGACCTTTCAATTGGATTTGGGATACTTCTGGGCCGGGAGTTATTTCAAACAGGGTTGGTCCAACGAAGATGAGATCCGCAGAAACGCTCCCGCTTTAGCCGCGGGCGTTGATCCGAGCATGGCCAAGGTAGGCAATGCTTACGCGGTGAAAAGCGCTTTAGTCTTGAAATTTTAACACTTAAACCTTAGACTTGACCTTGTCTTCACGAATTGCCGGTTCCCGGGGATACCCGAGGGCCGGCTTTTATTTCATGGAATCCAACCTTCCTAAAAACGATCATTTATTTCCATCGGGCCTATCCAGGTGAACATGCCGGCGAGCGCTTGGCCTGTCGTTGGCCGCAGGGAGTTTCAAATCTTTTCCACCGGTGGTTAACTAATATTCATACCGGTCTAAAACTTTTTCTTAGCCTGATGGTCAACACATCTATTCTCGGAATTGGCGCCGTCAAATCAGGGTGTCCATGTCTTGTCCGGGTGTTATCCTACAAAAAACGACCCCTCGATCCCGGCCCGCAGGAAGTCCAAATCACGTTGGCCCAACAAATCCTGAGCCGCCGAGGACAAGGTCTCCGGCTTGGAAAGGCGGGGAACATCAGGTCCCAGATCGGCTTGATACAGTTTCAGAGATAAATCTTTCCGGTGTTCGGCCTGACATTTGGATATTACTTCGGCCCAAGCGGCCAGTAACGCTCGAGCCGAGTCGGCGGTGGCCTGTTGGATCGCCTGGTCGTCGGGTCCATCCGGCTTGAGAGCCAGACCGTCCATGCCTGCCTTTATTACGTCCACGGCGTCCATGATCAGGGATTTACGGGTATAGCCGACGGCGGCGGTTCCGGGAAAATCCCGCCGGACCGCCGCCAGATTATTCAAACCATAATTGATGTTCTGGCCGGCCTGCCGGGAAGCCCGATAAAACAACCGTCGCCAACCATCAACCACATGAAAAAGTCTTTTCAAGTATTCATTGACTTTATCACCGGGATGATCTTCCAAGCCGGCATAGACTTCGGGCAAGGATTTCAGATTCAGGCTTTCAGCCGCCAAGTCATCTAAGGAAGGCAATCGGGCCGGCGGGAGATTCGGGTCACGGCCGTATAAATCCAGCAGAAATAGGCACGGGTACCGGCTACCGATTTTGTGACGAACTTCTTCATAGGTGGAGCCCAGCACAAATTCCAGCCCTACCCCCACAGGGATGATGTTCCGGCTGAAAACTTCCAGCTCAAAGGCGGAATCATCAATGAAACACACGATAGGTGGCATAATAGTCTCCGGCCATATAAATTTTGTTGCCATGAATCGCTCGATCCATGGTCAATGTATCGGATCAAATCGATGGCGTCAAATATCTCCGAAGACAATTTTGCTTTATTAAGGAGGTGATTGCCAAACCAGGAATTTTGGCCCGGATCGAGGAGGGCGAGATTTTGAAGCCGCAGGAATACTGGACGTATTTTGAGGACTTCAAAATTGAGTCCGACAAAGAGTTGGGCCAAAAGCGTGGTTTTGCAATTACCTCTAAGATTAATTTTTACAAAGTCGAGGAAACTTGAAGGTCCTTTAAGATCAGTTTCGTAATCTCTCTGGCTTTTCCACCGGTGGCGCCGTCCGGAGCTTGAATATTGGTCGCGAAGAAATAGCGATTTCCCTGTTTTTCAACACAGCCGACAAACCACCCCAATAGCCATTTGTCATCTTGAAATCCTGAACCGGTTTTCCCCATAAATCTAACACCGTTATTTTCCGTTAAAGTGATGTTCCTTTTCACTATCTCCACATTTTGAGGAGAAACCGATAATTTCCCGGAGTATAGCCTGTACAATAAGTCCACCTGTTCACGGGCCGAAATCTGTAATGAAGATCGTAGCCAGAAGGTGGTCAATCCACCGGAAATGTCTCGGTTGCCGTAATTTATCTTATCAAGAAAGGCCTGCATTTTTTCAGTTCCAATCCGGGAGGCCAGTTCCTGGAAATACCAGACCACCGAATCTCTGGTGGCAGAGGCCAGGGTTTGATCATGATTCCAGGCCGGAAATGTATATTGCGTCCTGTTCCATTTAAATAAAGTATATACATCTTCCTGGTCCAAGATGCCGGTTTCCAACCCGACAAGCGAATTATAAATTTTGAAGGTGGAACATGGCGACAAGCGTTTGATGCTTTGAGGTTCGTTGAAGACTAGATACTGATCGTTGGCCTCATCGTACATAACAAACGTCCCGGCGGAAAATCCCGCGAAATACTTTCCCAGGTCTTCTCTCACCACCACGGGCGCGGCATTAGCACCGATCATTAAGCCAAAATTGACCAGGACAAGCATCAGCAATACTAAAAACCATCCTTTCATTTTGACCAATCCTTTCAATTTACGGATTTATAGTTCGTTTTTGGATCTGTAAGAATTATCTCTCACATGCCTTCGAGACTTTGAGGACTACAGTTGTAGTCGACGGGTAAATATTACATTTGTAATCATGAAAGTCAATGAAAACCAAATAGTTTTTAACTTGATAATTCCCCGCAGCTTGCTGCGGGGTCAAAATATTGTGTTACC
>JADFXS010000316.1:0-1396 GCA_015233515.1 Deltaproteobacteria bacterium
GTCAAAGACGAGAAGGCCGTTTAAACCGCGGCAAAACGTTTCAGTAATCCACATCGGCCAGGTTGGCGAAATTCAGCGAATTTCATGTAAATAAGTCGTTTTAACAATATGTTAACCTGTCAGCATTAACATTGGGTAATCAGTGCTAAATCATGTTCCCGCCATTGCCTGTCCACAAATGTGGATAGAACAATTCACACGTTCGAACTCGCAAAATCTCTTATTTCCTCGTCCATTCTAATCATGACAGATATTTTTCCTGCAAATCTCGGCGCGACTAAACACAGCAAACCACACTATTTCCCATGCTCCCTGACAAGTTACTCACCACCTGTTCTCGATAAAATTTTGAGTTTGCGGCCTCACCCTGGTTCCAAAAGAATAAGGGCGGTCGTTACTTTGTGAAATCGGGCGGATGTGAATAAAGAGTTCAGTTTCGAGACTAAGGTATCATCAATATTATACAAGACGTCAGTCATGCCGTTATTTCCGGACTTTTTATGTCGCAGCGACTATTTTTCTTGAATCTTATTTAAACTGTTGACAAAATAATAATATGACTGTGCGAAAGAATTTGGAGTCTCCCGGAGTGCGGGAATGTTTGAATTTGTTGGAATATATTCAGGTTCCGACACATGTGATTCGCCATTCCTGGACCGTGTGTGGAGTGGCCTTGTATTTAGCCCGTCGATTTTGCGAACTTGGGCTTGAGCTGAATCTTGAGCTCATCCGCGCCGCGGCGTTGCTCCACGACATTACCAAACAATTCAGTTTCAACCGCCCACTGGACCACGCTCTGACCGGGGCAAAACTACTGAAAAAAATAGGATACCCACAAATTGGCTCCATTGTCCGCCAGCATGTCCGTATCTCCGTCGCTCGGCCGCCCGGCCGAATCTCGGAAGTGGAAATCGTTAACTATGCCGACAAAAGAGTGCTTGAGGACCAGATTACGACCTTGGACAAGCGCCTTGAGTACATATTGAAGAGATACGGCCGGACTTCCGAGGGACAAGAGTTGATCAAAGAAAACATGGCGATGATATCCAGCTTGGAAATAGAGATATTTTCGTTTTTAGCCAGCAATCCGTCCGACCTCATGAATATTGACGTGGAGAAAGAGTGTAATCTGACATGAAATCTAAAATGCATGTAGCCTTATTATGCGGCGGCAAGTCCGCTGAAAGGGAAGTCTCGCTGAAAAGTGGAGACAAAGTTTTAAATTCATTGGATAAAAACCGTTATGAAGTTAAGCGGTACGATCCCGCTGTGGATTTGAACCGCCTGATTCAGGACGCTCCCGATTTGGATGTGGCTCTGATAATCCTTCACGGCCGCTGGGGAGAAGATGGAACTGTTCAAGGTCTCTTGGAGTTAATCGACTTGCCTTACATCG
>JADFXS010000316.1:1489-2197 GCA_015233515.1 Deltaproteobacteria bacterium
TGAAGAGTGACCAATTACCTCCTCCGGAAAATATCATCGAGCATTTGGGACTTCCCGTAGTGATCAAACCGGCTTGTGAAGGCTCATCTTTGGGAGTGACCATTGCCAGGACCGTTCAGGAGCTGATTTTGGGATTGGAAGCCGTCAAGCCGTGTGGGCAGTGGATCATTGCGGAAGAATATATCGCCGGCCGGGAAATCACCGTCTCGGTTTTAGGAAATGATTATCCCCAGGCTTTATCCTTGATCGAGATCATTCCCGGAGACGGATATGAATTTTTTGATTTTGAAGCCAAATATAAACCCGGAGCTTCTCGAGAGATATGTCCGGCGCCCTTGCCTCGTGATTTAGAGCAGACCGCCCGGGAACTTGGTGTCCGCGCTCATCAGGTTCTATATTGCCGAGGATTAAGCCGAACCGATTTGCGCTTGCGCGATGGCCAATATTTTGTGCTGGAAAACTATCGGGAACAGCTCCAGGCCGGGCTGGAAAAAGCTCGAGCCGCCGGGTTGACGGTGGAGACCATTGATTTGGAAGTGGCGCCTATCACGAAGACCAAAGCCGCGAATTATCTTTTAGTTGCCAATCAGCCGGAGCTCCCTCAACTGCATGCCCACGCCACACCGCCATTACATTTCAACTCACGATTCACTTTTGAACGGTTTGTTGTGGGGGCCAACAACCATTATGCTTTTGCCGCTACCCAAG
>JADFXS010000316.1:2292-4117 GCA_015233515.1 Deltaproteobacteria bacterium
AATACTGCAAAATCGCGCCCAGCAGCGAGTATATTATCTGACGGCCGAAGAATTTACTAATGAACTGGTCTATGCTATCAAAAATAAAACTCCGGAAGAATTTAAAAACAAATATCGGCGTATGTGTGATGTCTTGGTTTTAGAGGAAATTCAATTTTTAAGCGGTAAGGAAAAAATCCAGTCCGAACTCTCCTATACTTTGGATTGCTTAATCGAAAACAAGAAAAAAGTGGTTTTCACTTCAGCCCAGCTTCCCAAAGATATTCCCAGGTTAGGACGTCAATTTGCTTCCCGCCTGTCTAATAGTCTCATTTCCACTATCGAAGCGCCCGGATATGAGACCCGCTTGAAAATTCTGGCTCAAAACGTCCGGGAGAACAAATTGAACGTTCCGGATGGAGTTCTGGAATTTCTGGCTCGCCGAGCGACCAAGGACGTCAGACATCTGGAAAGCTGCTTGACCAGTTTAGCCGCCAGAAGCAAGTTGCTCGACAGGCCGATCGACATGGATTTAGCCCATGAAATCCTGGGCGATTTAGTCGAGTCCACTGATTCGACCGTTGAATTGGAAGCAATTAAAAAAATGATATGTAAGTATTACCAGGTATCCGCGGATGATCTTCTGTCACGTTCCCGCCGAAGGAATGTGGTCTTGCCGCGAAATATCGGCATGTATTTAAGCCGGCGCTTGACGGAGTTATCCCTGGAAACAATCGGCCACGCTTTTGGACGAAACCATTCCACGGTCATGTACGCCATAAATCTGATCGAACAGCGCAGCCGTCGAGACCCTAAACTCCAGGGTCAGGTGGATTTTCTGGCTCGGCAGCTGAATCCCTCTCATGATGTGTCTCTCTGATTTATCCCGGAATTTCTTTAAAAACGCCCCCCAAGGCATCGGTCGAATCGCGGATTACCACCGATAATCACGCTAAATTGCAGTTATTACCTGCGATTGCCCGGAACAAATCGCCTAAGTATCATCACTTGCCGTCTATCAGGTATGGCTGTTATGTCGCAGTGCTTGTTGGGCTTGAATTTGTTCCACGGCTAAGGAATAAAATTGTCGGATATAGTTCTCTTGGACCCGGAAAGACCAATGGACATCACGCATTATCCGGGCCGCTCCCTCCTTGTCCCCCTTTTCCAGCAAGGCGAGAAATCGGTTGTGTTCGTCGCAGTTGCTCACTTCCCAATCCCGGATGTAAAGTCGACGAGGGAAATCATATAAACGCTGTTTCAGGGGAGTCATTATGGCCTTTAATTGTTGGTTTCCCGATAAATTCAGATAAACATTGTGAAATTCCAGATTTTTGTAGTAATATTTATCAAAATCTTCTTGGTTGATGGCCTGGAGTAACTCCGTGTTGAGATTCTTCATGGAAAGAATGTGCTCCGGCAGGATCCGGTCAAAAACGATGATAATCGCCGCGCTTTCCAACGCGCCTATGATTCCATAAAAATTCTTGATATCTTCCAGGGTCAGGACATTGACCGTTATGCCCCGTCGCGGCAAAATAGTCACAAAGCCCTCGGTTTCCAGTCGAATCAAGGCGTCACGAAGAGGAGTCTTGCTAATGCCCAGCCGTTCGCTCATTTCCGTCGGGTTGATGGAATCACCAGGGAGCAACCGGCCGGAAGCCATTTCTTCACGAAGGAAATGGTAAACTTGTTCACGGAGTGATGTCAAATTCAACATACCGATAGCATCCTTCCAGAACCTTGGTTTACAAAGTCAAAGCCGAGGCGTCGGTAATTTTCTGACGCAGCTCCAAAAACTTCATGTCCGTATGCTCCCGGGGCCTGGGCAGATCGACATCGTAAA
>JADFXS010000317.1 GCA_015233515.1 Deltaproteobacteria bacterium
AGGCCAAATCGTAGGTCAAAGCCACCGCGTTCATGGACGGCCTGATAATGGGATTGTCAACCACATTTTCCACTCGCTCGCCGAACATAAATACTTTCAGTTTTAGTTTTCTAAGGCTTTCTTCGTATTGTTTACCTGTAATCATGGTGGTTACCTCTTCTCCTTCTTTTTGACGGCAGTCCTGTCCCTTCGGGTATAGCTTGGAACCTCCGGTGCCGATGCCGAATAGTTTAAGGCCGAATCGTTCAGAAAAAAAGAATTAAAGGTGAATTGCCATCTGTGTTCCTGGCGCCGCGGCGGACGCACGACCCCAAACTTCACCGCCTAAGCTCCATTTGAACTTAGTCCGTGACCTTTAAAATCAGGGAAGGCATTAAGCATTTCGCAGGGTGACACAGAACGACTTTAGATAAAGCAATGATCAGGCCAAGTTTGAAAAAAATCGCCATGGGTTCCTGAGTTGCGCTTTAACCCCGTTAGATGAATCCGGCCTGGCGACCACAAACGCCCCAATGACCGCTTAAACACGGGCTCGGTCGAAAATATCGCTATTTTACCTGATCAATGGTGATCAAACTCTTTGCTGATTTTGATTTTCCCTTGGCCTACGGGCGGTCTGCCGGTCAGGGATGGTTGATATTCGCGGCCGGACGCAAATTTGAGGTCAGACCTTTTTGTGGGTGGTCAAATCGTCAAACCGGTTAGCCCGCGGGCTGCGGTGGATAAGTCATGATGCAATAATGCATTGAAAAATAAATCTTTTCAAAAAAAGGCGACGGTTATTGGGTTAAACAGCATTATGCAAAAACGCATCATTTGACAAAAACGCATCAAGGTCTGCGGCCTTGTTTCGGCGCCGGGTTGGTGACGCCTTATCGCACCGGCCCTCAAAAAAGATTGACTTCCTAAAAATAGAATATTATATATCATACATTATATCTCAAATGAGGAAGGGACCTAAATCTTGAAAAAACGGTATGACCTGGAAAAAATTCCTAATAATCAATTATTGAAAGATAGGGTTTACCACGCCATCAAAGATAAAATTTTGAACTTGGGCTTTATGCCGGGTGAACAGCTTGTCGAGCAGAGCCTTTCAGAGGAACTGGGCGTCAGTAAATCACCGGTGAGAGAAGCCTTCCATCGCCTGGAAACAGAAGGGCTTATCTTCAGTCTCGCCTATAGGGGTGCTTTTGTCGCGCCCATTTCGGAAAAGGAAGCCTGCGATCTCTTCCAACTCCGGGAAGCCCTGGAACTCTATTCCATCGACCAGGGTCTCGACGGGTATACCGACGAAGTGATCAAGGAATTCGAATCCATCATGGACGAAGCGGTCAAGGATATGACCACTGGGGATGAATATTGCGCTTACATATCCCACCTGGCTTTTCACCGGCTCATTATCGACAAGCTGGATAATATCCTGATTGCCGATATTTATTCCAATATTCAGGAACGGCTGAAGCGATACCTCCATGTAGTCGTCACCTACAACCCCAACCGTATCAAGGAATCCAACAAACAGCACAAAGACATAATGAAGGCGATCCAACAAAAAAATAAAACCTTGGTGATGGAACAGTTGAAACAACATCTGTCGACTGTTCTTCATGATTTTTTAGTGCTGAAAGGAAATCCGGCGATTTCGTCGCTTGAAATTATTTGGCTCTAGTAAAGCCAAATATGACCGTAAACCTCAAACCATAAAACCGGTGCCCGTATTATGGACGGCGAACTTGGTTGGAGATCGTCGCCATGTGAAAAGGTTATAGTGTGGTTCACACGAAATCTCAATCCGAAGAAAAGTCAAAGGAGGTAATCATCCGCAGATAATACATTTCATCAGTTGACTGAATTATTTTCCTCGATTTTGGTCGGCAGTAAAGGGAGCGCCTGCAACTGCTGGTGTTGTCGATCACTAGGCAGGATTGCGTGGCGGTTCGTACTCCGAACCACTTCATGAAAAACAATTTTCGATTCTGAAGGAGGGAAGGAAATGCCAACGGTATATGACCCCATAAAAGTGGGAACGATGTGGTTGAAAAACCGTTTTGCCGAAGCGCCCACGGTAAAAAATTTCGCCGAAGAAGATGGCCGTGTCAATACCAGATATCTGCGCAACTTTGAATTAGAGGCCGATGGTCCCGGGTTGATTATCGTCACCATGACTTTCACCGAGAACGAGGGCCAGGTTTTTCGCCGGCAACTCGGGGCGGCCGATGATAAATCCGTCGCGGGCTTGACCGACCTGGCGGAACGCATTCACCTTGCCGGCGCCAAGGCGGCGCTTCAGATCTCCCACGGCGGCAACCTCTGTTCCGAGGGCATTATCGGGACTACTCCGGTGGGACCTTCGGAAAAACCTCAATGGCCGGGCCAGAAGGTGCATGCGTTGACGACCGGGGAAATAGAAGCCATAATAGATAAATACGGGCAAGCCGCGGCGCGCGCCAAACAGGCCGGATTCGACGGGGTGGAGCTCCATGCCTGCCATGGCAGTATGATCCTTCAGTTTCTCTCACCTCTTCATAATATCGGCCGGACCGATAGATATGCCGACAGACCCGTCTTTTTATATGAATCCGTGGAAGCCGTGAAAAAGTATGTGGGAAATGACTTTCCCCTGGGTGTCCGCCTCACCTGCCATGAATTCTTCGAAGAGGATTTGGGATCCGTCGGCCTAACCGCGGATGAAACAATCGATGTGATCTGCCCAAAGCTGGAATGCATGGGAGTCCACTGGATTCACGCTTCCGCCGGAAGAATCGGGCATACGCCGGATCACAGCTTCCCGCCGCTTTACGAACCGCGAGGCGTCAACGTTAAATTCGCGGAAAGGGTCAAGACCAAGGTCCGGATTCCCGTTATCACCGTCGGCAGGCTGCAGGACCCCAAATTGATCGAAAAAATCATTGAGTCGGGACGCGCCGACATCGTGGCCATGTGCCGGCCGTTGATTGCCGACCCGCATCTGCCCAAGAAAATGATCCAAGGGCGATTCGATGATATTCGGCAATGCATGGGCTGCAACTATTGCCTGGATCGGCTCTTCTGCCAAGTCGGAGTTCAATGTCCGATGAATCCGGCGTACAGCTGGGAGGATGAATATCGGCTCATACCCGCGGCGGTTTCCAAGAAAGTCGCCGTGGTGGGCGGTGGCGTGGGTGGAATGCAGGCCGCTCTGACGGCGGCCGAAAGAGGCCATCAAGTCACCTTGTATGAACGAAGCGATAAACTTGGCGGGCAAATCAAACTAGCTTCCGCATTTCCGCGCCTTTACACCCGGGAACTCTGGAACGCGCCCAAATGGCTCATCCGGGAAATCGAAAAAAATAGTAAAATCAAGGTAGTTTTCAACACGGAAGTTACGGCGGAGCTCATCGCCAAAGAAAATCCCGATGTCGTAGTGATTGCCACGGGCGCCAAACAGCAGTTACTGAATGTCCCCGTGGAGTCGACAAAACCGAACATTGTCTACCTCTGGGACTATCTGGCCGGAACCGCGCAACTCGGCGAGAAAGTCGCCGTCTTAGGTGGTAATGAAGGCGCGGAAGCGGCGGTTTCCCTGGCCAGGGAAGGTAAAAAGGTCACCTTGGTCGAAGAGACCCAGGCGATCGCCGAGCCGGCTTATATCTATCCCGGCGCCGCCAGGAAGGGACCATTGATGCGCTATCTCCAACAGGAAAAAGTCGACATCAAATTGAAAACCAAAGTCAAGGCCGTTAAGGAAGGCAAACTGCTCCTGGAAAAATGCTGCGGAGAAGAAGAATGTATCGAAGTCGATACCGTGGTTGTTGCCTTGGGCAGGGAACCCTTGAATGACTTGTGCCAGGAAATAAAGGCTCGAGATCGTCAGGTTTATGTCATCGGCGATGCCAAGGCAGTGAGGAGCATGGCATCCGCGACACATGAAGGCTTCTGGGTAGGCCGCACTATCGTTTAGCGGATATGGCGGGTTCATTGAGGCGGGAGCCGGTTTCCTGAGCCTGGCCCCATGGGGGCATCGTTTTTCGAATAGAAATCAGGAGGGAACACGGAAAAAGCTGGGAATCGGAATCAAGATAGAAAAATGGAACGGCCGGGGAACCTGTGGGGGACCATGGCCCAACCCGGG
>JADFXS010000318.1 GCA_015233515.1 Deltaproteobacteria bacterium
GAAGGGAGAAATCTCATTGTGATTTGGTAGTGTTGGAGATTTCTCGTCGCGGCCCGTGGCCGCTCCTCGAAATGACAATAATGCTTCAAAGCGAAGAAACTTTCGAGAACCACTATGAAATCAAATTAAATAGGCGGCGTCGGAGTCCGGCGCCGCCTACTCCTTGAAATGGTTCAGGCGTGATTACCGCTTATTTATTATACGATCCGTCAAAATTGGGTTTTCGTTTTTCGATAAAAGCCGTCAACCCTTCCTGAGCGTCAACGCTGCTGCGGACGAGGCCGAAGGATTCCACTTCCATGGCCAGGGCGGTGCGCAGTTCCACTTGAATGCCGCGATCCACCAGATTCTTGATGGCTCGCACGGCCACGCGGGATTTACCGGCGATATTTTTGGCGGTCTTCATCACTTCATCCATCAAGGCTTCCGGTGGGAAAATCTTGTTGGCCAGTCCGATGGCCAGAGCCTGGCCGGCGTTGATCAGTTCCCCGGTCAAACACATCTCCTTGGCCCGGTTCTTGCCCACCAGTCTGGCCAGACGTTGGGTGCCGCCGAATCCGGGGATAATGCCCAGGGTGATCTCCGGTTGGCCGAATTTGGCTTTTTCCGAGGCATAGATAAAGTCGCAGCCCATGGCGATTTCACAACCGCCGCCAAGGCAGAAACCATTGACCGCGGCGATAACCGGCTGGGGCAGCGCTTCCAGTTTGAGGATGACTTCCTGGCTCTTGGCCGTGAAATTACGAGCCTGTAAAGGATTATGGTTGACCATTTCCTTGATGTCCGCCCCGGCGATGAAAGCTTTTTCTCCGGCGCCGGTCAGGACCACCACCGCGATTGATTCATCGACGCGGATTTTGTTCAGAATGTCATCCAGCTCTTCCATCACGGCTAGATTCAAGGCGTTGAGGGATTCCGGACGGTTGAAGGTCACCAGAGCTATCTTGTCCTTGATGTCGAAAAGCAGGTATTGATATGACATGGCGTTCCTCCTGATCTAAGTGATATAATTATATATTTTCTACAATCATGGCGAAGCCCATGCCCCCGCCGATGCACAGGGTGGCCAAGCCGTACCTGACTTGGCGTTTCTGCATTTCATGAATCAAGGTGATCAGGATTCGGGCTCCGCTCGCGCCGATAGGATGGCCCAGGGCGATAGCTCCACCGTTGACGTTGATCCGGTCCGGATCCCAGCCGAAATGACGATTGACGGAAATGGCCTGGGCGGCAAAAGCTTCGTTGGCTTCAATCAAATCCAGATCGCCGGCTTGAAGGCCCGCTTTAACCAAGGCTTTTTCCGTCGCCGGGATGGGGCCGGTTCCCATGAGGGATGGATCGACTCCGCCGGCGGCATAAGAGACGATGCGGATTTTGGGCGTCAGACCGCGGGCTTTCGCTTTTTCCGCGGACATCAGGACCAAGGCCGCGCCGCTGTCGTTGATCCCTGAAGCATTGCCGGCGGTGACCGTCCCGCCCTTCTTGAAGGCGCTGGGCAGTTTGGCCACGGAGTCCAAGGTGGCGCCGTAGCGCAGGTGCTCATCGGTATCGAATACTATCGGGTCGCCCTTTCTTTGGGGTATGATCACCGGGACGATTTCGTCCTTGAACCGGTTGGCTTTGATGGCCGCCTCAGCTTTATTTTGGCTGGCCACGGCGAATTTGTCCTGATCTTCGCGGGTAATGCCGTACTTTTCGGCTACGTTTTCCGCGGTTAACCCCATGTGATAATGATTGAAAATGTCGGTCAGGCCGTCAAAGACCATGCCGTCCGTCAGTTCGGCGTCGCCCATGCGGGCGCCCCAACGGGCCTTGGCCATGTAGTAAGGGGCCAGATTCATGTTTTCCATGCCCCCGGCCACCACAATCTCCGCGTCATCGGCCTTGATGGCCTGGGCGGCCAAGGCGACGGACTTGAGACCGGAAGCGCAGACCTTGTTGATGGTCATGGCCGTCGTGGTCACCGGACAGCCGGTCTTGATGGCGACTTGGCGAGCCGGGTTTTGACCCTGACCGGCCTGGAGGACATTGCCGAGAATGACTTCATCGACTTCTTCGGGCCGGACTCCGGCCCGTGTCAAGGCTCCTTTCACGGCAAAGACGCCCAGATCAACCGCGGGAACATCCTTAAGGGTCCCGCCGAAACGGCCGATGGCGGTGCGGGCCGAGCCTACAATCACGATATCCTTCATAGTTTCCCCCTAATCCAAAATAAGATCGTTAAAGAAATATTGGTGGTCGCTTCTCCACAGTCAGCGTAAGGCAAACTCGCTGAATCGATATCTTTTATTAAATATCATGCCTCAAGAGGTGATGGCAAAACCAGGAATTTTGGCCCGGATCGAGAAGAGCGGAATTTTGAAGCCGCGGGAATACTGATGTATTTTGAGGACTTCAAAATAGAGCCCGGCAAAGAGTTGGGCCAAAAAGGCGGTTATGCAGTTACCTCTCAAATTTGTGATTTTTCCTCAGATAGTTGCCGGTAATTTTTCCACGATGAGCGCTACGGCCTCGCCGCCGCCCAGGCAGAGTGTCGCTAAGCCGCGCTTGGCTTTCATTCGGGCCATGGTATGGAGCAAGGTAACTAAAACCCGGGCGCCCGAGGCGCCGATGGGGTGGCCCATGGCCACCGATCCGCCCTGAACGTTGACCTTGGCCGGATCCAGTCCTAATTCACGCATCACCGCCACGGTGGAAGAGGAAAAAGCTTCATTGATTTCGAAAAGATCGATATCCGCCAAGGTCAGACCGGCTTTTCGTAAGACCTTGGGGACGGCCAGAATAGGGGCCACCAGGACATATTTGGGGTCCAGTCCGTCGGACGCTTGGGCTCCGATCCGGGCGAGAACCGGAAGGTGATGTTCCCCGGCATAATCGGCCGAAGCCAGGATCAAGGCGGCGGCGCCGTCGGCGATCTTGCTGGAGTTGCCGGCGGTGACCGTGCCGTCTTTTTTAAAGGCCGGCGCAAGTTTGGCTAAAGCGGCCGGTCCGGTCTCCCGGATGATTTCATCGTTTTTGAATAGGAGGGGATCACCTTTTTTCTGCGGCAAAGGAACAGGGACTATTTCCGGCGCAAACAAGCCGTCAAGCTGAGCCTTGACTGCTCGCTGATAGGATTGATAAGCATATTCGTCCTGGTCTTGCCGGGTCACGCCGTATTTTTCCGCGCACAGTTCGGCCGACATGCCCATGTGAAAGTCGTTGACATGATCCCACAAACCGTCATGGACCATACCGTCCACCGCCTGGGCCTGACCCATACGGTATCCGGTCCGGGCGTTCATGAGGTAATAAGGGGCCAGGTTCATGTTCTCCAGGCCGCCGGCGATTACCACGTCGGCGTCGCCGCAAGCGATGGCCTGGGCGGCCAACATGACGGCCTTGAGTCCGCTGCCGCAGACTTTATTGACGGTGACCGCGCCCACGCCATGGGGGAGTCCGGCTTTGAGCATGGCTTGCCGGGCCGGGTTCTGCCCCAAACCCGCCGGCAGGACGTTGCCCATGATCACTTCGTCTACGGCGGCTTTATTAAGACCCGCCCGGTTTATGGCTTCGCTTATCACGATGGCTCCCAAGTCCGTAGCCCGGACAGAGGCCAATGCTCCGCCAAAAGCACCGATAGCGGTCCGCACAGCGCCGGCTATGACAACTTCCCGCATAAGAGACACCTCCTGGTGCTTGATAATCGAATTAGGCAAAGAATTAACGGTTCGGGGACCGGTTGTCAAACGAATTTGCTGAGCTTGCCCCCCGGTTGTTATGATAATCGAGGAGCGAACTTTGGCGAAAAGCAAATTTGGCGTGGGTTTCCGCGGCTCTGGCGGACCGATTTGCCGGCGCTTTCCGGTGGGTCGGGCATTTTTAAAGCCGTCTCTTGAAGAAATGCTTCAATATCGTGATCCATGCAATATCCTTTTTATCTTTTCCTTGAGCCGATAAGAAAACTTTTTGTCTTTCAGCATTTTTTCCAGCGGATCATGAAGTTGTTCAATAGGACAATTTTCAAAAAATCTAAAGATTTCGGAAATCCATTGTCGTGTAGTATTATTTGATGGAATGGCATACAGTTCATCAATCAAATAGGGAATTAATCGGTGCCACATGGCATGG
>JADFXS010000319.1 GCA_015233515.1 Deltaproteobacteria bacterium
TGACCAGGAGCAGAATAACCCACGGCGAGGTGCTGAAATGGGAAAGCCATTCGATGATCAACTGCGGGATCTGGTCCGAGGCAATGATCCAGGAAAACGGTTCGGAAATGGAGACCAGCAACATGACCATTCCGGACTCCAGACCGGCGGCTAGAAGAAGAGCGGGAATCCGTCGCAATTTAAGGCGACGATAGATGAACAATCCCACCAGGGTCGCGTAGATGACCGTGATGCCGGCCGCTTCCGTGGGCGTGAACAGTCCGGTCAGAATTCCACCCATAATGAGGACAGGCATGAACAGGGCCGGCAGGGCCTTCCAGCCGCCGACCACGATTTCCTTCAAGGTGGCGCGCTTGTCCCGGGGATAGTTGCGCGTTTTGCCCACGTAGGCCATGTAGATCATCAATAGCACCCCCAGCAGAATACCGGGCATGACCCCGCCGAGGAAAAGCCCGCTGATGGAGACGTTGGCGGTGACGCCGTAAATGATGAAGGGGATGCTGGGTGGAATGATCGGTCCCATGCAGGACGCGGTGGCGGTAACGGCGGCGGCGACATCTTCCTCGTAGCCGGCCTTTTTCATGGCCGGAATCATGACCATGCCGATGGCCACGGCGGTGGCCACGGCCGAGCCGGAAATGGCCGCGAAGATAGCGCAGGCCAGAATGGTGGCATGGCCCAAACCGCCCTGAACATGCCCCAGGATCAGGCGGGTGAACCGCACCAGGTCCGGGGTCAAACCGCCTTCATCCATGACGTGCCCGGCCAGCATGAACAGGGGGACGGCCAGCAAGGGGAAGGTGGCCAGACCGCCGAAGGTCGTCTGGATCAGGATGGTAAAAGGAATGTCCGGGCTGAGGATAATATAGGCCAGGGCCGAACCGCCCAAGGCCACTACGATGGGCGTGGCTAGCACTAGAAGTCCGATGAAGCTGGTTAAGAAGCCGATCATTCCTTCTCTCCTTTAGGACCTAGACCTAGAAAAACCAGGTATTCCTCAAGAGTGACGGTGAACATAAGGAAAAAGCCCAGGGGCAAGCAGGCGTAGGGAATGCTCAACACAATTCCCATGGCCGGAGAGGTCTGGTTGATGTTGTAAATGGTTTGGTAAAATCCTATCCCGGTCATAAACCCGAAGAAGACCAAGGTGCAAGCATAGCCCGCGGCTCTGATAACCTTGGCCAAGGCCGGCGGCACGGCATCGACCACCGAGGTCATGCTGATCTGATAGCCTTTTTTCAGACCGACCGCGCCACCCATCATGGAAGCCCAAGCCAGGGAATACGTGGAGAGTTCACCGGACCAGGTGGACATTTTGGCCAGTATGTATCGTCCAAAAACCTCGTAGGGTATCACGATGGCGATAACGGCCATGAAGAGAATGGTCGCCCAAGTCGCCACCTTCAACATACCTTCATTAGCAAGATGCAACAAATGCATTCGGCTCCTCCCGCCTCGTTGGGATTGATTTAGCCCAGGCGTCCAACTTCCCCCGTGGGGAAATGGACGCCCGCCGGATAGTAACGCTATTTAGCGTTTTGAATTGCCTCGATGGCCTCTTTAGGAAAAGAGGCAGCGAAGTCGGCGAAAATCGGTTCCATGGCTTTCTTAAAGGACTCGCGGTCGACGTCGCTGACCAGCGTCACGCCATTTTTAACGATTTCTTCCAGTTTCTTCTGTTCGTCGTCGCGGTTGACCTTACGCTGGAACTTGGCCACTTCCAGGGCGGTGCTCACAAAAAGTTCCTGATCTTCCTTGGATAGTTTTTCGAATTTCTTTTTGCCCATCAGTAAAGGCGAAGGAGAGTAGACATGGCCGGTGAGGGACAGATGTTTCTGCACTTCCCAAAGTTTTTGGGTGGCAAAAATGGCAATCGGATTCTCCTGTCCGTCGATCACCGATTGCTGCATGGCGGTATAAACCTCACCCCAGGCCATGGGTGTCGGGTTCAGACCGGCGTATTTCCAGAAGGCCAAGTGGACTTTATTTTCCATCACCCTGATTTTCAATCCTTTGGCGTCTTCGACTTTTTTGATGGAGACCTTGGAATTGCTCAGGTGACGGAAGCCGTTCTCCCAGAAGGCCAAGCCCTTGACATTGGCTTTTTCAAAATCAGCCAGCAATTTCTGGCCGATGGGGCCGTCCAAAACGAGGTCCACATGGGCGTTATCCCGGAAAAGATAGGGAAAGTCGAGAATGTTGATGGACGGGCTGAAGCCGCCTAGGGGACCGGTGGAACTCACCAAAAGATCGATGGCGCCCTGCTGTATACCTTCGACCATTTCGCGTTCACCCTTGCCGAGTTGGCCGCTAGGGTAGAGCTTGATGTTAATCCGACCGTTAGTCCTTTCCTTGATCAAATCGGCGAATTTTTGAGCGCCGATCATGTAGGGATGGTCCATGCTCACCGCCGAGGCCAGTTTCATGTTGATTTGGTCGGCGGCCATGACCTGCCCCATCATCGCGACCAACATCAGTGTGGCGAATCCCGCAGCGATCAATTTTTTCATCCAATTTCCTCCTTAATCATGGTTATACTAGTTCCCATAAGGGGTTTACATCCTGTCTCACGGAAGCAAGGAGAACGAGGTGATAATCCCGCCCAACAAAATCCGAAGTGTTTATTCGCTATTTCAAATGGGTAAGCGGAAATCCGGCTTCCCAACAATTATATAAAACATGGTTATGAACTTTTTGGTTGATCGGTAACCTCTATCGGTTGCCTCGGCCGCCGGAATCAAACCGTTAAATTCTTCAAGGAGGCTATTGGTCCTTCTGGATCAAACCTTCGCCGGACCCTGCTCCAATGGCTTTTGATCGTCTTGCCGCCTCAATTATTGGCTTGGTGCAGTGATGAGTTGCCCGGAAATACCATTTCTTGATCAACTTCTCCGAGGTCTTTCTCGGTTGGGAACGGATTTCCCGGAAGCTGATTTTAAAATTAGCCGCTCTGGTGGTTTTCCAACTCATCTCTTTAAAGTTCTCTAATATATCTTTCTTGTTGTCAGTTTTAGTTCCCGCGTTTCTGAGCCAGACTCAACGGGTTTTCTTGAGTTCCGGATGTTCTTTTCCTTCTTGACGGCGCACTTCATCCACTAGCGCCTTGAGAATCTTGCCCACATGAAATTTGTCAAAAATTGGTTCCGCATTTTCAAAAATTCGGCCTGCCCCAAGAATTTCCGGCCGTGCGGCGGGCCGCGCCCGGTCTACTGACTCGAGCGTCGACCCGACCGTGTCTTTTTTTTCTTCTAACTAATTAATTCGACTCCGAATCAGATGTTATTTGATGGCAATCGGAGCACTGATACCTTGAGTAATACCGGTAATCTTGGCAACGGCGTTGACCAGCATGAATTCATATACGCCGTCCTTTTTGCAATCGGCAGCCAGTTCTTCCATTATCCAGTCCTGACCCCAGGTAAAGCCGTATTCAGCAATAGCTTTGCAATGGACCGGCCAAGCCGTAGTCTTGTCGACCATGGGCACCACTTCGCTCGACCATTGATCCACGGCCCAAGTCGACAAATGTTTCTGGTAGGTCCAGTCGGCTACCTCCACCGTGACCCCAGGCTCACCGCTCATGAATTTCTTCGGGTCTTCCTTAAACCAGCGCATCCAGCCGGTGCGGATAAGCAGAGCGTCGCCGGGATTGAGTTCCAAATTGTGCTTTTTCAGGCATTCTTGTATTTCCGCGGCCGTGATCGTCTCGCCGACCTGGAGTTCGTGGCCCTTGAAATCAACCATGTCCACGAGAACGCCACGGGTGACGATGGCCGGCCAATCCTGGTATTTTACAGCCAGGGCCGTCCCGCTGACCACTTCGTTCAGCTTAAAGCCATTATAGAAGCGGATATCGCCTGGTTGATATTCGATACCGACATGGGCCGGGTTGTCAGTCTGGGTGCCTACACCGGGACATCCCGAAAACTGTTCTTCCAACCAGGTGAATTTGTTCGTGCCCAGCGGCGGGAACAGGCGGTGGGCCAGAGTGGTGTTATGCCAATATCTCGGCGGGAAACCGGGGTTATCCGATCCATAGGGCGTGCCCATATCGAAAACCTTGCCTTGTTTGACCAGTTTGGA
>JADFXS010000320.1:0-3488 GCA_015233515.1 Deltaproteobacteria bacterium
ATCAAGTTATGATCTTCTCTTCGAAAGACTTGGCTTTTTTTATATTTTTGTAATGGGTTTCCACTGTGCTTAAATACTCAAGGTTCTTGCGAATTAAAAAATCCTTTTCGCTCCGGCGGCATTCCAACATTTGGGAATATATTTCATCGGCGCCGCGAGAAATGAGATTTTCCGTCGTGAGTAAACGAATAAAGGTGGAAGCGGAATAGGTGAGGCTGTAATGGTAAATGGCTATAACCATGCCGAGAAAAAGCAGGGTTGCTCCGAACGAGAAAGCTAGTTTCAACTTAAGCCGCATTTTTTTCAACATATTTTACCTCATGTTGTCATTACACCGCATTGACCTAGTCGGTGGTAGTTTCGTGATCGGCTCCTTAGTAGTTTTCGAATTCCCCATCCAATTCGTCGCCGCTCTTTTCCGGCTGATTCAGTTTCAACGCTGCTCCACTGGGTTTGGCTGGAGCGCTTGCGCCAGGCAGAGCCGGGCGCGGCTTGGTTTTGGCCTGGGGGGACACCCTGGTTTTAGTGAAGTCCATTCCAATCCGGGGAGGCTTGCGTGCCGATAGGGATTGGGGCGATAGAGCTCTTTCTTCATCGCCGGCCTTAAAAAAGGCGATACTCTGCGAAAGCATTTCCGCCTGGCTGGTCAGCTCTTCCGAGGTGGCCGCCATTTCTTCCGCCGAGGCGGCGTTGGCCTGGATCACTTGATCAAGTTGCTGGAGCGCGGAATTGATCTGTTGGATTCCGGAATTTTGTTCGGCGCTGGACGCGCTGATTTCCTGGACTAGTTGCGCGGTGTGTTGAATGTCCGGAACAAGCTTGGTCAAGAGTGTCCCGGCCTGCTCGGCCACTTGGACGCTGGACGCGGAAAGTTTTTTGATTTCCGCCGCGGCGCTTTGGCTGCGTTCCGCCAGTTTGCGGACTTCCGAGGCCACAACCGCAAACCCTTTGCCGTGTTCTCCAGCCCGGGCGGCCTCGATGGCCGCGTTAAGAGCCAAAAGGTCCGTTTGCCGAGCGATCTCTTCGATAATGGATATTTTTTCCGCGATGGATTTCATGGCGCCCACGGTGCCGGCCACGACCCGGCCGCTTTCTTTGGCATCTTCGGCGGCCTTGATGGCGATTTTTTCCGTCTGATGGGCGTTATCCGAGTTTTGAGCGATACTGGCGCCCATTTCCTCCATGGAAGAGGAAGTTTCTTCAGCGGCCGCGGCTTGCTCCGTAGCCCCCTGGGAAAGCTGCTGAGAACTGCTGGAGAGTTGCTGACTGCCGGAGGCGACGTTATTGACCGCGGCCTTCACGTTAGCCACCACCTCTTTTATTTTGGCCACCATGGCCTCGAGAGCCAAGGCCAGGGAGTCATGATCCGAGCGGACATTGACTTTGACGGTAAGGTCGCCTTGGGACACCGCCGATAAAGCTTCCACCGATTCCCTCAGGCTGGTTACCATGTTCTCCAAAGCCAGGGCTAACGTGTCTTTTTTCGAGCGGACATTGACCTTGACGGTTAGATCGCCTTGGGAGACAGCCGAAAGCACTTCCACTGATTCCCTCAGGCTGGTTACCATATTATCAAGAGCCAGAGCCAGGGAGTCTTTTTTCGAGCGGACATTAACTTTGACAGTGAGATCGCCTTGAGAGACAGCCGAAAGCACTTCCACCGATTCCCTCAGGCTGGTTATCATGGTCGCCATGGCTTGACCCAAGGTATCTTGGTCCGAAGACAGTTTCACTTCATTGCTCAAATCACCCGCCGCAATGGCTTGGGCCACGGCGGCTTTCTCCTGGATGGACCTGACCATGAATTCGACATCGGCATAAACACCTTTTAAATTATCGGCATCAAAAGTTATACCTAGATCGCCCGTGGATACTCGTTTGATAATACCGGAGATATCCGCGGGGTCCAGGCCAAGCTGATTTAAAATACCACGAATGATGAAGAACCCCAGCAAGACCGAGGCGGCTATGCCGGCCAGGCCCAAGACCAAAATTATATTGCGGGCATTATCGTAATCGCTGGCGCTTATCTCCTTGGCGGCAGTCAATTTCTTTTTAGAGTCGACGATGACCACGGTGAGAGCCTTGAGGGATTTCATCAAGGCTTCTTGAGCCTTAGAGTTGCTCAGATTAGTGGCCTTGCTGGTACCGTTCGCCAGGCCTAGTTCCAGCGCCGGTTTTTCCACCTTAATAAATTCGGCTGTTGCGGCATTTAATTCGGAAATCTTACCGCGCATCGTCTCAGGGGCAAGTTTTTCCAAAACCTTCAAATTGTCTTCCAAACTGTTCTTATAAGTATTGAATTTTTCCATCTCTCGACTGTTGGCCGCATCATCGTTTTCCAGAATGATGTTCTTTTCCGACAAGTGCATTTCGGTCAAACTAGCCCGGATCTTATTCGCGGCTTGGAGACCATCCCATATTGTTTCCATGGTTTTCTGACCGGTGGAAGTCCCTTCCCGCCAGGCCTTGTTCAATTCTTCCCGATAGGCCAGATTCACGGCATCAAGAGCGGCCTCCGCTTTCAGGACAGCCTCCCGCACCACGCCCAGGGACATTTTCGTGGCTCTGCTTTGATCGTTATGAAAAGCCAATTTGGTGATTTCCTCATCCACCGCCTTGAAATTGGCCCACTCCTTTTGAGCTTCGTTCAGATTGACCTTATCCTCTTGCGTGAGCAGGCGTTCAAGCGGTTTGATCTGGGCTTCCATATCTTTAAAACTTTGTAACATTTTGTTCCTGATGGTCTTCATTTCCGTTTCATCGTCTGACAAAATCAAGTTTTTTTGATCTCGCATTATGTCAAGCATATCGGTTTTGAGATCACCGGCCTCAATAACCGCCGGCGTCAATTTATCTCCTATTTCCTGCATATGGTTATTGACGGCGTTTAATTCCCAAAGGCCCAAAAGCCCTATCGCCACGGTAATGACCACCAGAATAGAAAACGTCAGGCTCAGCTTGGAAACCAGCCTAAAGTCTTTGAATGATTTCATTATGGGACCTCCATTAATATCTCGGTAGTTGTAGATGGGACCTCAGCGGCTTTTCACCCGCCGGCGCCAAGATGACCGAACTATTTGTTGATCTTGATTGTTTTGAATGTTCATAGCGATCGCGTTTCGAAAAAAATGGGTGAAGGCCGTGCTTAAAGGTTATAGGTATAACATTAGATTACCTAAATATCCAAGGCCGGAAGGAGATTTTGAGCAAGTTCAATAGAAAATATCACATCACCCGGTTTGGATTATATAGGTTCCCTGGTTTTTTGTTCCAAAAATTTCTATCAAGTATAATGATGAACTGACTTTACGCCCATGTCAAGATAGTTCCCGGTGAGATCGGTCAGGCCGATCTTTCATAAGTTTTTCTCTAGATAGAGCCGGCAAGATTGACTATACACTATCGCTGCTACATAATAATATTGAAGATTAACTCAATAAAGTGGCAAATATGTAAAGCGTGATTGATTTGAGACCCTTGTTACG
>JADFXS010000320.1:3617-4081 GCA_015233515.1 Deltaproteobacteria bacterium
CTACAGCCGTACAGAACTTTGATTAAATTGCTTACTTGGCGATCGCTGTTCAAGAAAAGTAATAAAAGGAAGAGCCCAGGATTGGGCAGTTATTAAATAGATGAAAAAGATGAACAGCTTAGTCTAAAAATAATGGAGCATTTCCATGGTTCCACGAAAGTGGTCAGTAGCCGGGATCGTAATCATAGCTCTTGTCACGGTGACAACTCTGTTACTCGGGGCGGTCGGGGCCATCAACTATTTTTCGACCGAGAACCGGCAATGGTCAAGATTGAACGAAGAACTCGCGTTGAGCGTTGATCAGCTTTCCACGGGACTGGCCCTCGCCGTCTGGAATCTTGATGATTCCCTGATCGAAAAGATCATGGAAAGCGCCATGAAAAACCGCTCCATTTACGGTATCGTATTAAAGACAAAGGAAAATTTCATAATACGAGGACGCGATGAGCAATGGCAGATTGTCT
>JADFXS010000321.1:0-444 GCA_015233515.1 Deltaproteobacteria bacterium
TATTAGATCCACTCCTGTGCGGACTGGAAGAAGAAGGTATACCTGCGGCTATCAGTCAATCCACCGCCGGATCGGCTGTCCAACTGGCCAAGGAAGCCGCCGATTCTTCCAGGGTCAAGGTGGGCTTGGGAATCAGTTCAACGGAAGGCCAAGTGGTCCTCCACCATCATGACCTGGCGCCGGAGAACCCTTTGCAGGTGTGCCCCCTCAAGGGACATCCCGAGGGACTAAGACGTTTAGGGGCTAACGCCGCCCGACTGGTCAAGGGTGATCCCCTTCTTTTCGATGACCAACTTTCAGCCAAACAGCCGGAAACCGGATCTGCCCCTTCCGCATATAAAAAGGAGAGCATCCTTTTTAACGAGCGGCAACTGGACGAATTGGCAGCGTTGATAATTAAAGAGTTACACACTTCAAGAGGCTAGGGAACAGAATGGAAAAGCG
>JADFXS010000321.1:454-3169 GCA_015233515.1 Deltaproteobacteria bacterium
TCTGGGACTGGTGGAAGCCTGCGGGCTGGTTGGAGCCGTGGAAGCCGCCGATGCGGGGGCCAAAGCAGCCAATGTCCAGCTTTTAGGCTATGAATGGACCAGAGCCGGCTTGATCACCGTCAAATTCCTGGGTGATGTGGCCGCGGTCCAGGCAGCCACATCCGCGGCCGCGGCCGCGGCGACACGAGTCGGACAACTGGTCGCTGTCCATGTAATTCCTAGACCTGATCATCAGGTCAGTTCGATCACCATGGAATCACCAGACAATGTCCCGCCTCGTCCGGGCCCAAAAATTCCCGACCATGACGACGTCACGGCTTCGGGATTCTCTACAGCCTTGCCCGAGAGATCCGAAGTCATAACCAAGGAAACCGAATCCGAACCAACTTTAACGCGGACCGATTCTCAGAATGAATGCACCGACGGAACCGCCCCTGGGCCGGCTCTGGAAGAAGAGGTTTCCGCGTCCGAAAAGATCGAACCTGAACCTGAAGTTGTGACGGCCGATACATCGGAGGAAAGCACCGACGGAACCGCCCTTGGGCCGGCTCCACAAGAAGAGGTTTCCGCGCCCGAAAAGATCGAATCCAAGACTGAAGTTGTGACGGCCGATACCCCGGAAGAAAGCACCGACGAGGCAGCCTCGTTAGCCTCTCTGGAAGACGCGCAACCGGAACCGACTTCGGAAAAAGAATTGCCAGAATCAGAGCATAAAGAAAAGCCCAAGAAGGGCCGTAGTCAGAAAAAGAAAAATAAGTAAGGGAGGCCTTTAAATGGCGGAACTTCGCGCATTTGTTTATATCGACCGGATGCAACCCCAATTTGCCGCATACATCGGCGCCAACGCGCGCGGCTTTGTCCCCATTCCCGGCATGGCCGCCACTTTGGTGGAAATATCACCGGGCGTCCTGATCAATCAGGTCACCGACGCCGTGGTCAAAGCCGCTAATGTCCGACCCGGATTAATGGTGGTCGAACGGCATTTTGGTGTCCTTGAATTTCACTCCGAAGCCCAAGCCGAGGTCAAGTGTGCCGGAGAGGCCGTCCTCAAATCTTTGAAAGTAAACCTGGAAGACCGGGTAAAGCCCAAGATTCTCAGCTCCCAGGTTATCAACAAGGTCAACCCATACCACGCCCAAATGGTCAACGTATCCCGTCTCTGCGCCATGCTTCTGCCCGGACAAGACCTGTACATTCTGGAATGCGTCCCTGCGGCTTACATCTGTATCGCCGCCAATGAAGCTGAGAAAAATTCACAGATCACCCTGGTGGATTGCCGGACCTACGGCGCGGTCGGCCGATTGTACCTGGGCGGAAAACCGGCCGATGTCGCTCGAGCGGCCGGCGCCGCGGAAGCCTCGCTTATGAATTTAACCGGTCGCGAAGGTTAAAAAACTTCACTGGATCAGGGAAAACAACCATGACTATCACTCAGTCCGCCAATGACCTTATTGCCGGCTTTGAAGACACCCTGGCTCTGACCTGCGAAGCGACCAAGGGGCCTTTTTTTGCCGGGGTGGACTTGGGCACGGCCAATATAGTCACCGCCGTCGTGGATACTAGCGGCGTTCCCGTGGCTGGAGTCCTGACCCGTAGCCGCTCCACGGTTCGTGACGGCCTGGTTCTGGATTACATGGGAGCCATAACCATCCTCCGACAGCAAGTCAACACCCTTAAAAACGCCGGTTACAACCTGGACTTGGCTTCCGCCGCTTTTCCGCCCGGAACCACCGGACGCAATTGCGAAACCTTTGCCAACGTCCTCAGGGCCGTGGGCCTGGAAGTGGCCGGACTGATAGACGAACCCAGCGCGGCCGCCCTGGTCCTGGATATTCGCGAAGGCGCCGTGGTGGATGTGGGGGGCGGAACCACCGGCATTTCGGTCCTCCAGGACGGCCAGGTCATATATACCGCGGATGAAGCCACTGGTGGCTTGCATTTGGACTTGGTCATCGCCGGTCATTACAAAATTTCAGTGGAAGACGCTGAAAAAATGAAGAACGATCCCAAATCTCAATCCGAACTTTTTTCGGTAGTCCGGCCGGTTTTCCAAAAAATGGCGAGTATCGTTCGACAACATCTCCGCGGACACCAGGTGAAAGATATCTATCTGGTGGGCGGCACGAGTTGCTTCCCGGGCATGGATAAAGTAATGGCCGACGAAACCCAGTTGGAGGTTTTTTTACCTCACAACCCCTTGCTGGTGACCCCTCTGGGGATCGCCTTGAGTTGCAGCCGGGAAGCACGGAATCTTGTTCCAAAACGGAAGGCGGCCTCTAAATGAACGAAGCGGAAATAAAGGCCATTGTCACCGCCGTCATGAATCGTCTGGCCCCATTGTTGGGGGCCGACGGCCGTAACGGATCCATAGTTGCGGTCTTTACCGGCGCCTCCGCCGGATATTCCCAGGCTATTGAAACGGTACGCGGTCTTATTTTCGACGGATTCAAAATAAAAACCGCCTTCTCATCCACCGGCCGCAAATTCATGGCCAAGGCTCTGGCCGAAGAATTGGCCGGACTGCCCCATGTTGAATCGGTCAGCCCCGACCACTGGTTGTCCGAGTTGGCGGAAGCCCGGGCCGTCATAGCGCCGCTCCTAAGTGTGAATACGCTATCTAAAGTAGCCTTGTTACTGGCTAACAACTTGGCTTCCAACCTCATCGTGCAGGCGCTGTTCATGGGCAAACCGGTAGTGTTGGCCGATAACGGCGTG
>JADFXS010000321.1:3256-4074 GCA_015233515.1 Deltaproteobacteria bacterium
GCCTTCGGCGCTACACTGGTGGACATCGATAACCTCCGGACGACCGTCAATGGGTGTTTACTCGGCCGACCCGTCGTCTCGCAAACGACCCAAGGTTCGGCCGCGATCCCGACCAGTCCGCCGAGTAAAATCGCGGTCATCTCCAGGGTCGAAGTGGAATACGCATTTAAGCAGGGGATGCCCTTGCGGATTTCCCGAGGCACGGTAATCACACCCCTGGCCCGCGAACTGGCCCAACAGCGCCAGGTTGAAATCCTGGAAGATTGATTTGAGGTTGAAAGACCAGAAAAGGGGATGCCATGCGGATCGCTAAAGTCATAGGTACTATTGTGGCCACCCGTAAGCATGACCGCTTGGTGGGCAGCAAAATTCAGATGCTCCAGCCCTTGGATGTGTATGGGGAAACTCCCATAGGCGAACCCTTTGTGGCGGTGGACGCCGTCGGCGCCGGGGTGGGTGAACGGGTCATTGTGGTCCAAGGCAGCGGGGCCCGCCTGGCGGTGGACGACCACCAAAGCCCGGTGGATGCGACGATAATCGGCATCATTGACCAGATCGACATCGTTTCAGGGTTTTGACCTGAAGCGGAAGGGAATCGAGAACCGTGTCGGAATGGAAGATTTACACTAAAGGGGGCGACCGGGGGCTGACTTCGCTTCTAGGTGGCGAACGGGTCCCCAAGGACGATCCGCGGGTCATGGCCTATGGCGCCCTGGATGAACTGCAAGCTCATCTGGGTATGGCCAGGTCCTTGATCAGGCATCAACCAATAAAAGACATAATCTTCTCCATCCAGCACGACTTGGTGACCGCGTGCG
>JADFXS010000322.1:0-1715 GCA_015233515.1 Deltaproteobacteria bacterium
GCCAGGAAAACCAATGAAATAGACAGCGAAACAGCCGTAGGGGCGGTTTTGGGGGAGCTTAATGCGGCGGCCCAGCGATTCAGGGGAATTAGAAACACTTCCCAGGGGACACGCATCGGCGCTCTACTGCTATTGCTGTGGGTCGGAGTCATGTTTTCTCGAAAAACCAGCTCTGATCTGGCTGAGCAGGTGCGATTACGAAAAGAGATTACCGTGGCCTATGAGGAGCTGGAAAGGCGCGTCCTGGAACGGACGGCGGATCTTCAAGAACGAACCTTGCAGCTGGCCCGGGAGAACGAAGAGCGCTTGAAATCCGAAGCGCGGACCAGTCTCATCCTGAATTCCGCCGGAGAAGGCATCTTCGGAGTGACTAAGGAGGAACGGGTAACCTTCTTTAACATGGCCGCCGAGAGGCTGCTTGGGTATACCTCCGATGAGGTTATCGGCAAGGAGTTACATGACCTCATCCACCACTCCCACGCCGATGGAACACGTTACCCGCGAAAAAATTGCCCGATAGCCCATGCCTGTGCCCATGGCGAGGAAAAGCACATTAGTGATGAAGTGCTTTGGCGCAAGGACGGCTCCATGTTCCCAAGCGAGTACTCGGTCATGCCCATCCTGGATGATAAAGGCCTGGTGGACGGCGCCGTGGTGGTCTTCCGCGATATCACGGAACGGCAAAATAACGAAAAAGAATTAAAACAACGCATGGAAGAACTGGTTGAGGCGAAAAAGGAAGCCGAGCTGGCCACCCAGGCCAAAAGCGATTTCCTGGCCAACATGAGCCACGAAATTCGGACGCCCATGAACGCCATCATCGGCATGAGCCACTTGGCCCTGAAGACCGACCTGACGCCCAAACAGCACGACTATGTGAACAAAATAGACGTGGCGGCCAAGTCTCTCCTGGGGATCATCAACGATATCCTGGATTTTTCCAAGATCGAGGCCGGCAAGCTGGCCATGGAAAACTTGGAATTCGACTTGGCCAAAACCATCGAAAACGTGGCCAACATGATCACGGTCAAGGCCCAGGACAAGGAAAATTTGGAAGTCCTGTACCGCCTGGATCCGCGTATTCCTCCTTTTCTAGTGGGTGACTCCCTGCGTCTGAGCCAAGTTTTGATCAACCTGGGCAACAACTCGGTAAAATTTACCGAACAAGGTGAGATCGTCCTGAACATCGAGCTTATGGAACAAGAGACCGACCAGGTATTCTTGCGTTTTTCCGTCAAGGATTCCGGCGTCGGCCTGACCGAGGCTCAGCGGGCCAAGCTTTTTCAACCCTTCTCCCAGGCGGACGCCTCCACCACCCGCAAATACGGCGGCACGGGTCTGGGTCTGACCATCAGCCAACGTCTGGTAGGGATGATGGGCGGGAAAATATGGGTGGAAAGCGAATACGGTTTGGGGAGCACCTTCCTTTTCACGGCCAAGCTGGGCGTGGGTCAGGGTCTCCGGGAGGAGAAGCCGCTCCGGGCCGACGAATTGTCCTGCAAGCGCTGCCTGGTGGTCGACGACAGCAAGACCGCCCGGCAGGTTTTGGAAGAGATGCTGATTTCCCTGGATTTCCAGGTGGACTTGGCCTCCTCCGGGCGGATGGGGCTGGAAATGATCGAACTAAGCGCCCGGGAACAACCCTACGAGCTGGTCTTCATCGACTGGAAAATGCCGGGCATGGACGGCATCGAGACCAGCCGCCGGATCAAGGG
>JADFXS010000322.1:1745-2419 GCA_015233515.1 Deltaproteobacteria bacterium
GCGGGATCAAGGGGATGGCCGGTCCGGCCGCCACGCCGAGGATCATTCTAGTCACTTCCCACGGCCGGGAAGAAGCCGGCGAGGTGGCGAACAAGGCCGGTCTGGACGAGATACTGATCAAGCCGGTTTCCGCCTCGAGCCTTTTCAACGCCATCTCCAACGCCTTCGGCCTGGCCAAAGCGGAAAAGCTGGTCCACCGCCCCAAGGATAAAGAGACGAATATGGCTCGGGCGATCCGGGGAGCCAACATTCTTCTGGTTGAAGATAACGAGATCAACCAACAGGTCGCCCTGGAAATACTGGAACAGGCCGGACTCAAGGTAACCATCGCCGATAACGGCCTGAAAGGGGTCGAGGCGCTCCGGAGCCAAAATTTCGAATTGGTGCTGATGGATATCCAGATGCCGGTCATGGACGGATACGAAGCCACCAAAAAAATCCGCGAGGATTCCAGATTCAAGGACCTGCCGATCATCGCCATGTCGGCCAGCGCCATGGTCCAGGACCGGGAAATGGCCCTGTCCGTGGGCATGAACGACCATGTGGGCAAACCAATAGACACCCAGGAGCTTTTCGCCGCTCTGGTCAAGTACATTAAACCCAGGGATCAGACGCTTGCGGATGAGGCCGGGCTGTCGGAGCCACCCGCCCCGGCGCCATCCACCTCGGCGGTC
>JADFXS010000322.1:2452-4067 GCA_015233515.1 Deltaproteobacteria bacterium
GTCGGCGGTAACAAAAAGTTATATCATAAGCTGTTGCTTCAATTTCACGAAGAATACCAGGAACCCACGGCCCGGATTCGCGAGGCATTCGACGCTTCCGATCGCGAACTGGCCCAGCGCCTGGCCCACACCGGCAAGGGTGTGGCCGGCAACATCGGCGCCCTGGAATTATTCCAGGCCGGGGCCGGGCTGGAAGGAGCCATCAAGAACGGCGCAGGTGAAATCAACGATCTGCTGGGCGCTTTTGACCAAGCCTTGCGGACGGTCCTGGACTCACTGGCCCTGCTGGCCAAGCCCAAACCGGAAGCAGTCGCCGGCCCGGAGGCCGAAACGGTCGATCCGGCCGTATTAAAGGCTTTCCTGGAAAAATTGACCCCGGTGATCCAAAAACGCAATCCCAAACCGATTAAGGATATGCTGGCGGAAAGCGCCGGCATGAACTGGCCGGATGACTTTCGGGCGGAGATGTCTCAACTGGAAAAACTGGTGAACAAATACAAATACAAAGAAGCCGCGGAACTGCTGGCCGGTTTGAATCAACGTCTGGAGACCTGATTAGTTTCACCCGGTATTGTCAGCGCGGCTGTAAGCGCGTTTCTTCTCGCCATAAGCCGGTGCGACGACGCGGGTCGGATACTCGCAAGGAAACCCCATCCAAAGCGATTATTCGGGAGTGCCGACCGTCTCCTCCTCACTTCTTAAAATATTCCATCCAGGAAAAAGGAGTCAGGCCGTATTTCTTCATCCGGTATTGCAGGGTCTGCCGGGGTAATCCCAAAATAGCGGCGGCGCCGTTGGGACCGCCGACCGCACCTTTGGTCTGGGCCAGAGTCCGCAGAATGTGCTCCCTTTCCAATTCGGCCAGAGTCAGGCGGCCCGAAAGGGGTTCGTTTCGCAACCGGCCGACGATAGCTTCGAAATCAAGGCTGGTGATAAAATCTCCCGGCGCCATCAGAACCAGGCGCTTGATGACGTTTTTTAGCTCGCGCACATTGCCCGGCCAGGAATAGCGGCTCATTAGTTCCATGCAGGAAGAAGAGTAAGTAGGCTTGCGCCGATTGGTTTTAACCGCCTGTTCGGCCGTCAATTGTTCGATGAGAAACGGGATGTCCTCCACTCTTTCCCGCAAGGGCGGGATATGCAGGGAATAAGTGTTGAGGCGATAAAAGAGATCGAGTCTGAAGGCCTTTTCCTTGATGGATACTGACAAATCCTTGTTAGTCGCCGCGATCAGACGAAAATCGACCTTGATCGGCCGGTTGTCTCCCACCCGTTCGATAACCCGATCTTGGAGGACGTTCAAAAGCTTGGCTTGGAGATTAGGCTCCAGTTCGCCTATCTCATCGAGAAAAATGGTGCCGCCGTCCGCCATTTCGAAACGGCCGATGCGCTGAGCGTTTGCCCCGGTGAAAGCCCCTTTGGCGTGTCCGAAAAGCTCGCTTTCAAAAAGAGTGGGCGTCAAGGCCGGACAATTGACCTTGACGAACATGGCGTCTCGGCGGTCGCCGAGGGTATGGAGGCAACGGGCGATTTGGGCTTTGCCGGTTCCGGTTTCCCCGGTTATAAGAATCGGGGCGGCGGAATTGGCCCGGGGCGGAACCTGGGTCATCCGGTC
>JADFXS010000323.1 GCA_015233515.1 Deltaproteobacteria bacterium
TTCACTTGGTCTTCAGGATAATGATCGAGGTCGATGACTTCGATGTACCCGGTCGGGTTGAGACGAAAAACGGCGGGGGCGATTTCTATACAACCCAAACATAGGGAACATTGGTTAAGGTCGAGGTCGGGAGTTTTCATGGCGAACGTTCCACTTGAACATGCAGGTGAGCGCATTCCTCGCGGCTTGCTGCGAGGAGCTTCAATTTTGGTGAAAACATCGGATTCCTAGTGTGCGGCCCGGCAATTATTTCTATCCGGTGATGATCGGGAATAAGCCGGATTGTATGTTCAGTCAGGCTTATTCCCGGATGAAAAGCAGGAATGCGGAAATCATCACCTCCGGGCGGAGAAAGAAAATATGAAATAAGTTACTGGATTCCTTATTCCGGCAATTCCGCGGCGACCTTGCGGGCCAATTCACTACACGAAGCCAGCAATTGATCATCCGGCACAAAGAGGCCTCTGGCGCCCGGCCCGACTATCTTGAACTTCATGGCTTCCATTTCCTGAGTGAGAAGTTTGACCGCTTCACCGCTCCAGCCGTAAGAACCAAAAGCCGCGCCGATCTTGTTCGAGGGTTTGAGACCCTTCAAGTAACATAGGAAGTCGGCGATCGTCGGGTACAAGCCGTTGTTCAGGGTCGGCGAACCGATGATGACCGCTCCGGCGTCCAGAATTTCCGCAACAATGTCGCTGCGATGAAAGGCGCGCAAACGCATGAGTTTGGCGTCCACCTTGGCTTGGCCCAAGGCTTCGACTATGGTTTCGGCCATTTTTTCCGTGCTGTGCCACATGGTGTCAAAGACCACTACGGCCTTGCGCGTGGGTTTTTGGGTCCCCCATTCAAGATAGGCGTCGAGTATTCGGCCTGGATTGGCGCGCCACAGGATTCCATGGTCCGGACAAATGGTTTCGATGGCCAACCCGAGTTCCTTGACTTTATCCAGCAATTTGAGGACCAGACCCGAATAGGGCATCAGGATGTTGGCGAAGTACTTTTTCGCATGGGACATGATGTCTTCGTTCATCTGGTCGTCGAAGCGCGGGAGTCCGGCGTAGTGTTGACCGAAGGCGTCGCTGCTGAAAAGCAGTTTTTCTTCCGGACAATAAGAGAACATGCTGTCCGGCCAATGCAGCATTCTGGTTTCCAGGAAAACCAGGGATCTTTTCCCCAAGCTCAGAGTGCCGCTGTTATCCACGGGTTGATAGTTCCATTTTTCCCGAAAATGCGCGGACAAGTTCTTTTGGCCGATTTTGGAGCAATAAAGAGGTTTGTTTTCGCCGATGCGGTGCATGATCCGGGGCAGGCCGCCGGAATGGTCCATTTCGGTATGGTTGCTCACCACATAGTCGATTTTTTTTGGGTCGACGATCTTGCTGACTCTGGCCAGCATTTCGTCGGCTTTTTCCTTTTTGACCGTATCGATCAAGGTGATTTTTTCATCCATGATCAGAAAGGCATTGTAGGTCGTGCCGTAGTGGATGGCGTATCCGTGGAAATCACGGATGTCCCAATCTATGGCCCCTACCCAATAAATGCCCTCTTTGACAAGTACTGGGTCCATATGAGTCCAATCTCCTCATGGTTTTTCATGATGCCGAACCGAATAGCTATCTCGATAAAGTCTATCGAGGCTCCACGTGAACCCCGATAGACCCTTTTCGACATAATGCGGTATTCTTCGGCGCGAACCGGTCGAGGACCGGCCCTGGTTATTTAGTGATTTTTTTCAGTTGTAAAGCCAGTTTCTTGAGGTGCCCCTGTTCCTCTTTAACCAACTGACCGATTTTATCCTTGGCTTCGGGAGTTTCCGCAAACATTTGCATTTCCGCGAAAAAGACGATGGAATCTTTTTCAAAGCCGATGGCTAATTTAAGTGCGTCCTCCGAACCGCCGAGTTTCGCGGTCAACTGGACCACGTTTTCACTGGTGCTAAAAACGTGCATATCGGCCATCATTTTGAGATATTGGTCCAATTCACCTTGCGGGTCCCAGACCGTGGAGTGGGTGGTGGACGCCGGCAGTTCGGCCATCAGAGCGGCGAAACGGGCCTTGTGTTTGACTTCCTCCTGGCCGAGTTCCTCAAAGATTTTCTTGACTTCAAGATTTTCGGACCGGTCCTGGGCCCGTTCATAGAACAATCGGCCGTTTTCTTCAATGTCGATGGCCATTTTGAAGACTTCGACGGCATTGAAATTATATATCATCGATACGTCTCCTTGGACGGGATTATCTACTGAAAATCAATACCATAAAATACTGGCCGAGGTGATTCCGACCGGTTGGAAGGGCCGGTCGGACATCTCGGCGGTATGGAACCGTCAGTCCGAAACGGTTTTATTCTTTTTCGAATTGATCCTTGCCTGCGCCGCAGACTGGGCAAACCCATTCTTCCGGGAGGTCTTCGAATTTAGTGCCGGGGGCGATTCCATTGTCCGGATCGCCGGCCGCCGGGTCATATTCATAACCGCAAACTGAGCATACGTATTTTGCCATAGCCTTCTTCCTCCTTGGTAGGTCGACGTTTTTTTATTTCGGGCCGCGCCCCGCGCGACCTGAACATGCAAGCGGGCGCTTTCCCCGTGGTTTACCGCGGGGAGCTTCAATTACCAAAAGCTTGATGGACCAGTTTAACTCAGGAGGAGCTATCAATCAACCTTCTTCCTTCTCCTCCAGAATGCCAGCAGGCCGCTTTTGCCGAAAGAAAGCTGAACTAACTGCCAGCCGGCCCGGCCGCGGGCGTTTAGAATTTCTTCCAGGATATCGATTTGGTTTTTAGGAACTTCTTCCAGATTGCAGGCGCCGTCGGCCGAACAAAAGTAGGCAAGTTGCGCGAATTCTTCGGCCGGGTGACGGGTTATTTGGTATTCATACTGTTTCATGGTGTCACCTTTATATGATTTTGCTTCCGTTTGCCGCGGGATTCGGCGTCAAGGCCTGTTCCACGGCCATGAGCATATGGGTGTGGGCCATGGGATACTCTTCCAGGATGGCCGTAAAAGTCTTGAGTAAACGTTCAGCCAGGGCCGTCCAGGACGATTCGCCGGTCAGCCGACCCAAGCGCAAGAGATTCATGGCCGTTACGGAATTGCCCGACGGAATGGCTCCGTCATAGGTTTCCTTTTTCCGGGCGATCAGAAGTTCATTTTCCGTTCCGGTAAAGAAAAAGCCGCCGCCATCCCGGTCCTCGAACATATCGATCATAACCCTCGTCAGCTCTCGGGCTTCGGCCAGATATTTTTCTCCTGATCCGGCTTCATATAACTCGATCAGGCCCCAGATGAAAAATGCGTAATCCTCCAGGAAACCTTGGCTTGAAGTGCGGCCTTGACGCCAGCTCCGGAGCAGGCGATGGTCAGGCGTCATAAGATTGGCCAAGATGAAATCCGCGGCTCTAGTCGCGGCCTGCCGCGGAAGGTAATCGGCGAACGCCCGACCGGCCTTGGCCAGGGCCGAAATCATTAAGCCGTTCCAGGCGGTTATTATCTTGTCGTCCTTGGAGGGTCGCGGTCGGGTATTCCTATGGGCCAGCAAGCGTTGCGCGGCCTCGGACAGCTTAGGTTGCCAGTCGTCCCCTGCCAAGCCCAGGTTCTTGACCATGGCGGATAACGGCTGGGACAAGTGGAGCACGCTTCGGCCGCCTTCAAAGTTACCTTTTTCCGAGACTCCATAATAACGACCGAACAACTCCCCGAGTTCCGGGCCGAGTACGGTGGTTATTTCTTCCGGTCGCCAAACATAGAATCGGCCTTCCTCACCTTCGCTATCCGCGTCTTCGGCCGAGTAAAATCCACCTTCCGGAGCGGTCAGATCCCGGAGCACATAGGAAAATATCTCTTCAGCGGTGCGGCGGAACAGGTCCCGGCCACCGACCTGCCAGGCTTCGGTGTAGGCTATGGCCAGCAAGGCTTGGTCGTATAACATTTTTTCAAAATGAGGGACCAGCCATTTTTCATCTACTGAATAACGATGGAAACCATACCCCAGGTGATCATAGATGCCGCCTTGCCGCATGGCGGTCAGGGTCCGATCCGTCATATTCAGGGCGGTTCGATCGCC
>JADFXS010000324.1 GCA_015233515.1 Deltaproteobacteria bacterium
CCGCTCCGGCCTCATGTGTCAAAGCGCCGCTCGTCGCCGAATGTTATGTTAATCTCGAGTGCAAGCCCATCGATTCGAGCCGGGCTGCCAAATATAATCTATTTATTCTGCAAGTGCTAAAAGCCTGGATCGACCCATCAAAGAAAAATCCCCGGACCCTTCATCACTGCGGGAAAGGCCGTTTCATGGTCAGCGGTAAGGTGATCAACATACCTTCCGGTATGAAGTAGACTTAGCATAGGTGCAACCTGTAGCTTTTGTCGTTTTGGAAAGGCAAGAATGAAAAACTGCGTGAATGCGTCCAATGAAAGCACTCGACCTTTGCGGGTCATGAAGCCTGCTATATTGCCTGACGATAATGCTTTTTATTGGATCCTCGCCATTGAAGCGATAGGGGTTTTAGCGGGGCTTATTTTACATAAGCCGACAGTGTCGCTGGTCTCCCTGGTTTTTATGGGTACTCTTCCAGGGATCCCCCTGTTTTTTCACACCATTTTTCACTTCGCCGTAAAAGTCCAAATATTCGCCGATAAACTCAGCGTTACCTCTTATTTGGGTAATAACGTTATAAAATTTGCATCCCGACAGGAAATACACTTCGGTGAAATTACATATGTTTATTACCTGGAACAAGAAATCAAATTTTTGCGAACTTTTTGCAATCATTTCAGGGGCCTTAAGAATATTTCCAAAGAAAATGATTTTACGTTCGATGGTCTCTCGCAGAAATATAAGATATCTCGTGAAGAGTACGACGAACATTTGCGAAAAACGAAAGAATCCCTGCCCGATTTGGAATCACAAGGGGTCTTTTTCCTCAAAACAAAATTAAATTTGAATAAGTATATGCAGGTTGAACGCAGCTACAAAGGCGGAGCCCACGCCGCAACAACGAGGATAAAAGCGTGCCTTGTTTTATCTAATAGCGACGGCACTAAAAAAGTATATTTTGCCAACTTTTTGGACTTATCACGCAAGGATGCCCGCGGTTTGCTGTCGCCGCTTAAATTGCGGAATTCGAATGTTAGATTCTTAATGGACCCAGAGCGGGTTAAATGGCTTGTCAGTACAATCGATTGACGTATCGCAGGTCCGCTATAAGACCGGACAAGACCACGTCCGGTTAAAGGCTCAAACAGAACTTGAACTTTTCATAAGTTCTGGATATCATAGCTATCCGAAACTAACTAGAATTTAAGTTCTGTCAAATCATGAACAAAATCGGGATATACCAAAAGCAAACCGAGGGCTATAGCGCGTTTATGCCGGCGCATTTCCCAGCCAAAGACTTGATTGGGTGGGATCAAGACCTATGGATGCTCTTATCGTCTGCTGATCGCGCTATCGGAAAACTGAACGCTATCGACCAGCTCGTTCCCGATGTGGACTTCTTTATCTTCATGTATGTGAAAAAGGAAGCTACATTATCGAGCCAAATCGAGGGAACCCAGGCTACTCTTATTGATTTGGTGAAAGCCGAAGTAAAGCTTTCGGACGATCACTCGCCTTCGGATGTCGATGAGATTAGAAACTATATTGACGCGATGAACTACGGTATGAAACGTCTTAAAGCGCTTCCGCTTTCATGGCGACTCGTCCGTGAAATGCATGAAAAATTACTTCGTGGAGTTCGCGGCCAGCATAAAACACCCGGCGAATTTCGTAAGTCCCAAAACTGGATTGGGGGTCCGACGATTGAGACAGCCACATTTGTACCGCCCCCACCCCATGCTTTAGGGGAGTCGTTGTCTGACCTTGAAAAGTTTTTCCATGACGAATCTGTTAAATTACCACCTCTTATTAAAGCCGGTCTTGCTCACGCTCAATTTGAAACAATTCACCCTTTCTTGGATGGTAACGGACGAATTGGCCGGTTGCTCATAACTTTCTATTTATTCCGAGAGGGGATTTTGACCAGGCCGCTACTTTATATTTCTCAATTTTTTAGAAAAATCGACAGGTCTATTATGATCGTCTGAACGGTTATCGGTTTGAAGCCGGAGTCGAAGGATGGCTCAAATTCTTTCTTGAAGGGGTCCGGTCGGTCTCCGAAGAAGCCGTCACCACTGCCAAAAATATCACGAAGATTCGGGAGCGCCATTTCTCGGCGGTTACGCGGTTCGGAAGAAATGCGGACACTGCCCATAAACTTTTGACCGAGCTTTATAGCCACCCGATCGTCGATTCGGGGCTTGTGGCAAAAATTACCGGAGTTTCATCCAAGGGAAATGTTAATGCGCTTATCGAGAAATTCCTCAAAGGGAATATCTTGGTTGAAATCACTGGCAAGGCGCGTAATCGTCGTTTTGTTTATCAGGAATATCTCAAACAATTCTCCTGATCAAAACCAAAACCGCAAAACCGGACGAAAACCGGACGTGGTCCGAAAGGGACACGTTAGATAAGTGATGTCCACCCCAAGCGCTCTGACGACTTATTCTCAAAATAAATCTTTTAAGATCTCGGATTGAGTCCGGAGGATAGGGGACGTAGCTTGCTTTGTTGCTTTATTCCCCGTTCGGCTTGCGTAGTCAGCGGTGCTGTGACGAGCAAAGCAACAAAGCAAGCTACGTCCCTGTTTCCCTGTTACCCTCAAACTCAAACCGGTCCGGTTGAGAGTTTGTTATAATGCCCATGATCACATTTTCTTAAGGGAGAGCTTTTTGCCACAGAACCTGCCGGCGAGTGCCGCAACTGACGAAGCAGACGAAGTGCCGCAAAAGTACATTATTGCGGCCAGCATGGTCGGAACGACCATCGAGTTCTACGACTTCTATATATACGCCACCGCCGCGGTTTCGGTCTTTCCGCTTCTTTTTTTCCCCAAAACCGACGCGGCGGCATCGCTGTTGGCGTCCATGGCCACCTTCGGCGTGGCGTTCGTGGCGCGTCCCATCGGCTCAGTTCTCTTCGGGCATTTCGGCGATCGCATCGGGCGCAAGGCCACGCTCGTGGGATCACTTTTTACCATGGGGATCGCCACTTTTTTGATCGGCCTTCTGCCGACAGTCACGCGCATCGGTCTTTTGGCTCCCGCGCTTTTGACGATCCTGAGGTTTTCTCAAGGACTGGGCCTCGGCGGCGAATGGTCCGGGGCCGCGCTTCTTGTGACCGAGACCGCCAAGCCTGGAAAACGGGCTTGGGCAGCGATGTGGCCGCAGCTCGGCGCGCCGTTCGGGTTCATCCTGGCCAACGGGGTCTTCCTGCTTCTGACGATTCTGTTTAATTATAATTCCGCCCAGGCCCAACTTGAGGGACAATTTCTTGTGTGGGGATGGCGGGTCCCGTTTTTGGCTGCAGTTGTTCTTGTGGGGGTCGGACTCTATGTGCGGCTCAAGCTGGGTGAGACGCCGGTTTTTGCCCGGGCCGTTGCGCGGGGCGAAAAGCTCAAAGCGCCTTTGGCCGCCGTATTCAGGCATCATCTCAAAGAGCTGTTCCTCGGCACTTTTATTATGCTTGCCACCTATGGACTTTTTTATTTGATGACCACCTGGATCCTTTCCTATGCCATCGGCAGGACCGAGCTTGGGTTCCTGGGTATCGGTTATCGCGGCTTTTTGGTGCTGCAACTTGTTGCGGTGCTTTTTTTTGCCGCGATGATTCCGGTCTCAGGTTGTTTGGCCGACCGGTTCGGTCGTCGCAGCGTCCTTTTGACCGTGACTGCTTTGATCATTCTGTTCGGATTATCGTTCCGCTATTTTCTTGATCCGGCGGTTATGGGGACGGGGAGCGGCGCGAATTTGGGTCTTATGCTGCTTTTTTTGTCCGTTGGGATGGCGCTTATGGGCCTTGAGTTCGGCCCCATGTCGGCCGTCCTCCCGGAACTCTTTACGACTAATGTGCGTTACACGGGGTCCGGGATTTCTTACAACGCCGCTTCCATCCTCGGCGCGGCTCTGACGCCTTTTGTCGCCGTGTGGCTGGCCAAGACCTGGGGGGCAGGCTCCGTCGGAATTTATCTTTCGGTGCTTGCCGTCATATCCTTCATCGCTCTGTGGCTTAGTAGAGAGACCAAGGGCATGAGCCTCGATACCTTAAAAGAT
>JADFXS010000325.1 GCA_015233515.1 Deltaproteobacteria bacterium
TTTCATTGGTCATTTGATATGTGAAAATGGTGCCGAAGGCGGGATTTGAACCCGCACAGGCGTTGCCCACCACCCCCTCAAGATGGCGTGTCTACCAAATTCCACCACTTCGGCATAAACTGATCTTTATTTGTTTTCACCGCTGGCCGGAGCCATTGGTTTGGCTTGCTCCTTGGGTTGCTCAGGGACCTGCTCGGTTTTGGTTTGAACCGGCGCCGTCGATTCGGGCGCTTTAGCCGGCATGGTGGACTCTTGAGTTATGGGCGAGTGTGAGTCCATAATCGAGCCGCCGCCGACCCTTTGGCTGACAAAAATACTCAACGCCAGGGAAGTGAGCATGAACACGATCGCGGCGGCCGCGGTCATTTTACCGAGAAAGCTGCCGGCTCCGCGGCTACCAAAGACCGTGCCGCTGGAACCGCCGCCGAAAGCGGCGCCCATGCTTGCTCCCTTGCCTGCTTGCAACAGAACGATCAGGATCAAGGCAAAAGCGACGATAACATGAAGAATGATTAATAGTGTGCTCATTGTTTTTTTAGGTCCGAGAACCCTTGACTTACCTATAGTTAATTATCTTCAGAAAAACATCCGGTTTCAAACTTGCCCCACCGACTAATGCGCCGTCGATATCCGGCTTGCCCATCAATTCGGCGGTGTTTTCCGGCTTGACCGAGCCACCATACAATATTCGCAGGCTGTTTGCAAGGTCTTTGTCGAATTGTCCAGCCAGAACTTGACGAATATGCTGATGGGCTTCCTGGGCGATTTCAGGGGTCGCCGTTTTTCCGGTGCCGATGGCCCAGACCGGTTCATAGGCAATAACCAGGGCGGCGGCTTCTTGAAGGCTTAAGCCGGCCAGCCCCTTGGAAATCTGGGTTTCCAGGACTTGAAAAGTATGTCCCGCTTCCCTCTGCCCAAGAGTTTCTCCTATGCAGACAATGGGTTTAAGACCGCCGGCCAGGGCGGCCTTGATCCGACGATTGACGGTTTCATCGGTTTCACCGAAATACTGTCGGCGTTCCGAATGGCCGATGATCACTAGGCTGATACCCAAGGAAGTGAGCATGCCGACGGAGACTTCTCCGGTGTATGCCCCTTCGGTTTCCCAGAACACGTTCTGGGCGGCGATGGCGATGGGTGAGCCGGCGGCGGCCGACACCGCGGCGGCCAAAGCCGGGAAGGGCGGAGCCAAGGCCACATCCACCGCCAAAACCGGCGGGAGACTGTTTTTTAGCTGAACAATAAATTCAACGGTCTGATCCGCGGTTTTATACATCTTCCAGTTACCGGCCATCAACAACCGGCGTGTTTTATTCTCGCTCATTAGTCCTCCTGGGTGGTACGATGGCGGCGGGCAAATTGTTCCAAAGCCACTATGGCCGGAAGCTGTCCACCTTCCATCAGTCGTAGAAAAGCTCCACCGCCGGTGGAGATGTATGAGACACGAGACGATTCTCCGGCCTTATGCAGGGCGACATCGGTGTCGCCGCCGCCGACTATGGTCAGAGCGTAGGTGTTGGCCACGGTTTGGACCATTTGATAGGTGCCGCGGGAAAAAGCATCGATTTCAAAGGCCCCCATGGGCCCGTTCCAAATTATGGTTTTGGCGTTGGATAATGCTTCGGCATAAAGTGAAGCCGTAGCCGGGCCGATGTCGGTGATCATCCACGATTCCGGCACTTCCTGAACCGTGGTGATTTTGGTTTCCGCTTTGCGGTCAAAACGGTCGGCCACGACGCAATCCACCGGAATATAAAATTTGACCCCCTTACGTCGAGCCTTGCGCATGATGGAGCGGGCCCGTTCCACCAGTTCTTCTTCCACCAGGGATTTTGAGCCGATGTCGTAATAAATCGCTTTCAAAAATGTATTGGCCATGGCTCCGCCGATAATGATCTTGTCGGCTACATCCAAAAGGTTTTCCACGGCGGAAATTTTCGAAGAAACCTTGGCGCCGCCGATGATGGCCACCAAGGGGCGGGCCGGGTCCTCCATGGCACGGTGGAAGTAGAGCAGTTCGTTTTTCATCAGAAAACCGGCCGCGCAGATCGGGGCATACTTGGTGATGGCCACGACGCTGGCGTGGGACCGGTGAGCCACGGCAAAAGCATCATTGACGTAAACATCGGCGTAGCCGGCCAATTCCTTGGCAAAGTCATCGTCGTTCATCTGTTCGCCCGGATAGAAACGCAGGTTTTCCAAAAGAAGAATGTCGCCCGGTTTCATGGCGTCAACCATTTTTTTAGTTTCCGGACCGATGCAACCCGGGGCTAATTTTACTTCTTTGTTCAACAGTCTGGACAAACGGCGTGCCACCGGAGTCAAACTCAACTCAGGGACAACTTCTCCCTTGGGACGGCCCATATGGGACATGAGAATGACTTTGGCTTCTTCATCCAGGCAATGGTTAACTGTAGGCAAAATGGCCCGGATGCGGTTGTCATCGGAAATATTCTGGTGTTCATCCAAAGGAACGTTCAGATCGGCTCGAATAATAACCGTCTTGTTTTTCAGCTGGATTTCATTGATATACAAAAAACGCTCTTCCGGTGGCGCCATCACCGACATCATTCCGAAACCGTCAGTCATTTTTTCCTCCTTGGACGTAACCGCAAGCAGCAGTTTTTCTAGTTCTAAATTTTAGGGCCAAAACTTAAAGGTCGTCAACCCAAATCCACTGTTTATTCACACCTCGGGCCCGAAAATCTTCCATTGGAACAGGGTGGAAGCCGTTCGGCCGATAGTCGCACAGGCAGATGGTCGCATTCCCCCCTGGTTGCCGCGGGGAGCTTCAATCAAGTCAGCTTTGACAGGTTTTCCCAGACCCACGTCATGGTGGGGTCCAATTCCAAGGCGGTCTGGTAGTATTGGACGGCCTCGTCACGCCGGCCCAGTTCCCGATAATTAGTCCCGATGTTGGCGTAATCGATGGCGGAACCGGGATCGATCCTGAGGACCTGTTCAAAAGACCGGATGGCCGGCAGGTGTTGTTTGGTCTTGAAGTAACAAAATCCTAACAAATTGAAGGTATCCTGGCGTTCACCGTCCACCAGGGCCGATTCTTCCAGAATGGCGATAGCCTCTTGATACTCTTCCATTTCCTTCAGCGCCAGGCCGAGGTAGGTGAGGATGGCGGCTCGATCTTCATCCGAGGGGTTCAAGGATAAAGCTTCCCGAAATAAGGGGGCGGCCAGGTCCGGCCGGTTCTCTTCGATAAATGCGGTCCCTTCATGGAACTTCAAATAATAAGCGGTCGAGTACAAGCCGGCCAGGCGCTTCATCGCCGCGTTCAATTCCCCGCCGGTTAGTTGCTGGTTCAAAAGTTTAGCCGCGAAAAACGGGATACTGGATCCTTTGGCGCGTTCGCGGAAATGGGCTCCGGGAATGATGGTGTACACCACGGGAACACCGATCAGGGGATGAGTAATGTTTATAACATAAACCTCAAATCCCGCTTTGGCCAAAATGGCCACTTCGGCTTCAATTTCCTGACGGATGTTCGGCGAGCTGATGTCCGGTAAAGAAGAGATAGGGACCATGGGGCCCGGATCGGTGATATAGCCGGCCTGATCCAGGTTGGTGTATTTCGGCAGGCCGCTGGCCACAAAGTTGGCTCGGGTATTGAAATCACCTCCCAACTGGGCGACTTCCGTCAAGGCGCGGATAAAGGCCTTTTCCGGGTCCGAAGCTGTCCCGGCGGTGTAAACGATTTCGCTTTGATCCGGAAAAGTAGCGGGATCGTAAGCCAGGACGCCGATAGTGGGCAAACCCATGCCCATAGTGAAATCCTTGGGATACAGGTTTATGCCGCAGCGGTGAAATTTTGCCGCCAGATCGCGGGCAACGTCGGATTTCAGAGAGCTGATATCGATAGTCGGCCGGCGCAGCCTGCCTCGGGCTATCAGGGCGGAAACATGCCGCTCCACCACTTCGGCCAGCGCTTGCATTACGGCTTCTTCCAAGGTGTTACCGGCGGCCGGGCCGTTGAACTCGTTTATTTCATAAAACCAGGAGAAGGGAATCAACACCTCC
>JADFXS010000326.1:0-2996 GCA_015233515.1 Deltaproteobacteria bacterium
CAAAAACGATTTTGACGGTCAGATAGTGGAAATCCTGGAAAAGCTCATCGGTGAATCCGACATCCTTCTAAATTTGCATGATGGCTCAGGGTTTTATCGGCCCACGCACGTCAACGAACAAGCCAACCCGCACCGGTATGGACAATCGATCATCGCCGATGCCGAAGAATTTACATCTCCACGCACCGGCAAAAAAATCGAACTAGGGCAGATGGCTCGCAAGGTCATCGCCGGCATCAATGGCGAAATAGACAACCCTCAGTTCCAGTTCCATTTTATGAACACTCACACCTCCGACCCTAGTTCGCCATACGCCGAACAGCGAACTTCAGCCACCTACTTTGCCATGACCCACTACGGCATCCCAGCTTTCGGAGTCGAAACTTCCAAGAGCCTGCCCAGCATTGAAATGAAAGTCCATCAGCACAACTTGGCCATCAACGCCTTTATGGAACTATTCGGCCTTATCCCGGAACAGCCCCGCATTTATCTGGAAATGCCCAAGCTGCAGTACATGATCATTTCCATCAACGAACAAATGCCCATGGCCGTGGCCGATGGTCAGACTTTGACTATCAACTCCGGAGATAAGATTGAAGTGGTCCATGTGGAAGCCAACTACGAACGGGGACTCTCCGTGCATATTCAGGGCATGGGAACGATGAATGCCTTCCGACAGCGTTTCGCCATCACTAAACCGACTTTTATCGTAGCTCAGAAAGATCATATTAAATTCGGTCGTGTCGGAGTGGCGTTACGTCCCGCGGGCGCCCCCACCGGACCGCCGATCGTTCAAACCAGCCAAGGGACATGTCCTTGCCCGCCTGGCGCCATTATCGCCGACTCCAAGCCGGAACCATCCGCGCCGCCTTCGGCCGCTATGGCGTCCACTCAACCGGCCGTCCTGAACACGACGGTTAGTCCATCGCCGGAAGTGAAAAAAGATACCACGACTCCAACTGCCGACCCTTCGTCCACTTCAAGCGCCAAGGGACCTTTCCGTTTGAAAAATTTTATCGTCGAGGTAGATGGCCAGCCGCAAAAGATTCTAGATTAAGGAAGGTTGGAAGTCATCGAAGGCGATCGAATGAAAATCCTGGATGTCGATTATGACGGGGTCTGGCCAGGAAAAGACGTGGTCGTCAACTTCAGGGGTTTTGTCCCCAACGCCCCGGTCAAATCCGGGGAAGACCGCGGCTATGAAATCAACACCGCCAAGGACATTATTTCGCGTTATTCCATTTCCAAAACAGAAAAAATCTACGAAATCGCCGTGGAACAAGGGCACAAAACCTTGGCCTTGATGACCGTCCGCCTTAACAAGCCTCGCCTGGAATATCTGATCGTGAAGTGCAATGGCGGTCCAAACGTCCGGGTGAACGCCGGTCAATCTCTCAGCGTCAAACCAGGTGATCAGCTTCAGGTCGTGGAACTCAAAACCAGTATCCCTGGCAATCATCGGGTCCAATGTCAAGTTCAAGGGCCGGTCTCCAAACAATCGACGTCTCAGGGTTTTCCTTCTTTCAAAATGGGAACCAAGGGACGCGTAACCCTCAATGTTACCCGATCCGGCCTGAACCTGGGCCAGGTTACCCTGACCACCGGATGAAATCCGCTATAGTCTTTCCAAAGCATTGAACTCTTAATGTCCGAAACAATAAACACTCATCTTCGCACCGCGGCCGTATACACTTTAGGCTGCAAGGTCAACCAGTTCGAATCGGCGGCCATGACCAGGATGCTGAGCGCCGCTGGGTATACCATTGTACCCCATGGCCGACCGGCCGATGTAACTCTTATAAACACCTGCACCGTGACCGGCCGCGCCGACTTTGAAGCCCGCCAACTGATTCGCCGGGCGCATCGTCTGAATCCGGATGGGCGAACCATTGTTACCGGCTGTCTGGCCCAGGTCAATCCGGAAGAGATGGCGGCCCTACCGGGAGTGATCCTGGTCCTGGGCCAAAACAAAGCCGACCTGACGGAATGGCTTAACTCCGCTTGGCCGGACCAAGTGACCATCCCGCGAGGGTTCCCCAGCCCCGCTTTAAACCGCCTGGGATTTCCAGTTTTTGACCGGACCCGGGCCTTTTTCCGGATTCAGGACGGCTGTTCGGTCAAATGCGCCTATTGCGCGGTCCCTCAGGCTCGCGGCCCAAGCCGCAGCCTGGGTTTAAGCGATGTGACCGCCGGAATTGAGTTTTACACCGATCATGGTTACGCGGAAGTGGTTCTGACCGGTATTCATCTGGGAGCTTGGGGCGCGGACTTGAATCCACCTACAAGCCTGACAGAACTTATCGAAACATTGTTAATCGCCGGGGATGGCCCGCGCTTGCGCCTCAGTTCCATAGAGCCTTATGAAGTTACTGATCGAATGATCGAACTGGTCGGCGTTTCTTCACGCCTCTGCCCGCATTGGCATCTGCCTTTGCAGAGTGGATCCGACCGGATACTGGCGGCCATGGGCCGGCCATACACTAGCGGATTTTATGCAAATTTAATGCAAAGACTGTCGGCCGTCCACCAGGATTCATGCCTGGGCGCGGATGTGCTGGTGGGCTTTCCGGGCGAAGGTGAAAACGAGTTTTTCGAGACTTTCCAACTGCTCTCCCGACTTCCCCTGGCTTATATGCATGTTTTTCCATATTCCCGAAGACCAGGAACCCCGGCCGCTGATTTTCCCAACCAGGTCCCGGATCGGGAAAAAAAAAGGCGTGTAGCCTTGTTGCGCAAATTGAGCGGGGAAAAGCGACAGGCTTTTGCCCAAAAATGTCTAGGCCAAATCCGGCCAACCCTGGTGGAGAACACCCCGGACCCATCCACCGGCCTGGCGCGCGGCTTAACGGATAACTATCTCTCCATTTTGCTCCCGGACCCACCTTCAATGAAAGGAACGATTATTCCAATCCGCATCGATCGAATCGCCGCTGATGGATGCCTGTGGGGAAGCTCAAAATGACCGACCCGGAATACCTTCAGGCAGACGATGGGGG
>JADFXS010000326.1:3016-4017 GCA_015233515.1 Deltaproteobacteria bacterium
GGAAACGCTTTCTGGCTGAAGTGATGCTGGACAACGGCCGACAGGTGACCGCCCACTGTCCCAACACCGGCAGCATGCTGAAATGCCTGGAATCAGGCCGGCGTGTTTTTTTGTCCGCGCATAACACCCCATCACGCCGTCTTCCGTATACCTGGGAATTGATCGACATGCCCGACTCTTTGGTGGGGGTCAATACCGCGGTGCCCAACCGTCTTGTTCGCCACGCCATCCAAGCCGATCTGATCCCCTCTCTGACCGGATATCAGCAATGCAAAGCCGAAGTCCGAACCTCTCCCACGTCTCGGTTGGACCTGATGCTGACCAGTCATGACCGGCAGCCCTGTTACATTGAAATCAAAAACTGCACCTTGGTCGAAGATGGAACGGCGTGTTTTCCGGATGCGGTGACCACTCGAGGACGAAAGCATCTCGATGAACTGACCCATCTGGTCGATCAGGGGATGCGAGGAGTTATTTTCTTTTTAGTGCAAAGGATGGATGCTGAAGTTTTCCGGCCGGCCGACCATATCGATCCCGTATATGGTCAAACCTTGCGTCAAGCGCTGGCTAAGGGCGTGGAAGCAATGGCCTGGGATGTGAACATCACGTTATCCCGTATTGACCTATGCCGGGAGTTGCCGGTTGAATTAGCTTAAAGGCTGAACCTGTTTGCCGGTCGCTTTAAAGCTCATATTCCGCAATCAGCTCGGTAATGGTTTGCAGATCACTCGGAGCGATAGTTATAAAAATAAAGCCGGTATCGATGAAATCCGTGTTGATATCGGGCTTGCTCCATAAGCTCCGCGCTTCCAATATAATGGGCGGACGAGCATTCAGTCCGTCCGGCAAATCGACCTGAAGCTTATAGACCGTATTTTTCGGGATCGGCTGGGAGCTGACCAGAAGCATTCCTTCCACGGTGATGTCCACTAACCGGCCGATCGGTTGTCCGGTGCCGTGGTCCAAGACCTTCAGGTAATAAATCAGCTGCCTTCTTGTAA
>JADFXS010000327.1:0-479 GCA_015233515.1 Deltaproteobacteria bacterium
CTGGTCTTATACCGTCGGCTTGGTGTAAATACAAAGATAGAGTAAAATAATGACTGCCAGGCGTCTGATTATCAAGTTGCCTTATTCGTGACGGAATTAGTTTACCAGTCTCTGCTGATAAGGAGTCCACATGACCAAACCGTTTCCCACTATCTTCGTCTCTCACGGGGCCCCGACGCTTTTGATCGATCCCGGGCCGACTCACGACTTTCTCAAGGAACTGGGCCGAATTATCGGCAAGCCGAAGGCTATTGTCTGCGTTTCCGCCCACTGGACCACCCGGGAACCAAAGGTCAATAGTGGCTCCCGACTGGAAACCATTTATGACTTTTACGGATTTCCTGAAGAGTTATACGAGATTACTTACCCGGCTCCAGGAGAACCCGCTTTGGCCAACCGTGTGAGCATGTTACTGCGGGAAGCCGGTATTGAAGTGAGCGCGGACGCTCATCGGGGCATCGATCATGGCGCGTGGGTGC
>JADFXS010000327.1:543-1041 GCA_015233515.1 Deltaproteobacteria bacterium
ATCCGGCTCACCACCTGGCCATGGGCCGAACCTTGCAACCCTTGAGGGATGACGGCATTCTAGTTCTGGGGAGCGGCGGGGCGACGCATAATCTCCGAGAAATTTTTATCCATACCCATGAGTCGGAAATTCCAGGCTATGTCCGGGCCTTCAATGCCTGGCTCAAAGATGCGGTCATCAACAACCATCAGGAAGATTTATTGGATTATTTGAATAAAGGACCAAACGGCCGGAGAAATCATCCCACGGCCGAGCACTTCTTGCCCCTCTTTGTGCCGATGGGCGCCGGGGGAAAAGGGCGCTTGCTGCATTCCGCCTACACATTCGGTGTTTTATCCATGGCGGCTTTTGCCTGGGAATGAAGTCATCCCCGGACGTTTTAAAATTGCTATGGCCCTCGATCCCCTGGAAAATAACCGTCATTTTTCCATGAATCGACAACTATTTCCTTGTCCGCGGTTGAACTCCTCGAGGTTTCTGTTATAACTCCTTCATGAC
>JADFXS010000327.1:1064-1686 GCA_015233515.1 Deltaproteobacteria bacterium
GACCATATGGCCGTACATCCGCCGCTACCGGCTGATGATCATGGGCGGACTCTGCGCCCTGGTCTTCGTCGATATGCTGCAGTTGATCATTCCCCGAGTGACTAAGAGAGCCATCGATGAACTGAGCTCCTTTACGGCTACCCCAACTTCGCTGGCCATGGCCGGATTGGATATAGTGCTGCTGGCCTTGGCCATCGGCGCGTTCCGTTACCTCTGGCGACATTTGATTTTCGGTTTCGCCCGAATATTGGAAAAAGACATCCGGCGCCGGCTTTACGCCAAACTCCTGGTCATGACTCCAAGTTGGTTCCTGGCTCGTCCCACCGGGGACGTGATGGCCCACGCCACCAACGATCTAGACGCCGTCCGCATGGCCGCGGGCATGGGTTTGGTGGCCGTTGTCGATTCCTTGCTCATGGGCGCGGCTTCCATCGGTTTCATGGTCTGGATCAGCCCGACCCTGACTTTGCTGGTTTTAATACCCATGCCTTTGATTCCAATCCTGACCAGGGTCCTAGGGACCATCATGCACCGCCGTTACCTTGAAGTTCAGGAAACCTTCGGCCGGCTGACCGGGTTGGGTCGGGAATATCTAAGCGGAATCCGGGTGGTTCAAGCTCAG
>JADFXS010000327.1:1706-2743 GCA_015233515.1 Deltaproteobacteria bacterium
TGGTTATGACGGACATGGACAGTCTAGGGAAAGAGTATGTCCGCCAGAATATTCAACTCAACCTGATATCCGGCGGATTTTATCCACTGATGGCCATGTTCACCAATCTGTCCTTAGCGATTATCCTGTATTTCGGCGGGCGGATGACCATCTGGGCCAGTATCAGCCCCGGTGACTTCGTGGCTTTCCTCAGCTACCTGGGGCTCCTGACCTGGCCGATGATGGCCTTGGGCTGGATGACCGACCTGCTGCAACGGGGGGCCGCCGGGATGGACCGCATCAATTCCGTTTTGGACCAGGCACCGGACATCACCGACCCGCTCGATCCGGTCCCGTTACCGGTGGTTCATGGTGGGATAACTATCAAAAACTTGAGTTTTTCCTATCTCGGACGCGATCTCAAGGCCGTGGACGAGGTCAACCTGGATTGCCCGGCCGGTAAAATCACGGCGATTGTCGGTCGAACCGGCGCAGGAAAGTCCACTTTGCTCAATTTAGTTCCCAGATTGTTCGACCCACCGCCGGGAACTATTTTTATCGACGGCGTGGACGTCCGCACCGTAAAACTGGCAGATCTGCGCTCGGCCATAGGGTACGTCCCCCAGGACGGTTATATTTTCAGTGGAACCATTGCCGAAAATATCGCCTTCGGCCGACCCGACGCCGACGAAACATCCATACGCGCCGCGGCCCGAGCCGCGCAGATCGAGGAAGAAATAGAAACCATGCCCCAGGGATATCAAACCACTATCGGTGAAAGAGGTTTGACCCTGTCCGGCGGGCAAAGGCAGCGCCTGTCCCTAGCCAGAGCCTTGCTCCTCGAGCCGCCTATCTTGATCCTGGACGACACGTTTTCCGCCTTGGACGCCGATGCCGAGGAACGCATCCTGGCCCAGATCGCGCAAACCCGCGCCGGCCTGACCCCGCTCATTGTCTCCCATCGGCTGACCAGCCTGAAAATCGCCGACCTGATCCCTATCATCGATCAAGGCCGGGTCACCGAATCCGGAACCCATGAAGAGCTATTGACTGGAGAC
>JADFXS010000327.1:2819-3997 GCA_015233515.1 Deltaproteobacteria bacterium
GGGGAAACAGCACTAATCCATGTTTGAATACGGGTACATAGAAGACAGCCAACGCCGGCCCTACGACGTGAAGCTCATGTTTCGTCTGCTGAAACACGTCCGGCCGTTTTTAGCTCTTCTGGCTTTGACCTGCCTGGTCATCCTGGCGGCCACGGCCACGGACCTGGTCCTGCCGTACTTATCCAAACTTGCCGTGGACCGTTGTATCGTCGTCTCGGCCCAGGAAGTCCATTCCGGAGCAGGGTTTGATGCCAATCTATTGAGCGTCCTGGAAAAATACCGGCCGCTGCTCAGGCCTTCCGGCCGGATTGGTCTCGATTATCTGAGCAACGAACGAATAAAGGACGTCGATCCAGCGGATCTGCTCAAGCTCAAAACCGCCGGCATGATCAAGTCGGAACCTTATTATTTGGTGGATACCACTTCCGAATCGTCAAGGGCGGTGATCAACCTCCGGCCGGAACTGTTCATCGTCCATCCGGAGGTCACGGCCATCCACACTTCGGATTTGGCTCGCCTGACCTCGTCCGAATTAGCCGAACTTCGCTCGTCCGACGTGGAAAAACTGGGACAAGTGGCTTTGATGTGTTGTCTAACCCTGGTTTTAGGTTACCTATTTAACTTGGCGCACACGGTGCTTTTGGAATACATCGGTCAAAAAGTCAGCCATGACCTGCGTCAAACTCTCATGGCTCACGTCATCAAGCAGTCCATCGCCTTCCACGACCAAACCACCACCGGCCGCCTGGTCTCCCGTCTGACCAACGATATTCAGAATCTCAGCGAGATGATTAAATCCGTGGCCATGACTTTTTTCAAGGACGCGGTCCTTCTCATCGGCATCATCATAGTTCTTTTATCCATCGACCTGCGCCTGGCCCTGATCACTTTCGCCTTGTTGCCGCCCATCATGCTGATCTCTGTGATTTTCGGCCGCCTGGCCCGGGATATCTTTCGCCAGCTGCGAACCAAGATCGCTGAAATAAACGTCACGGTCAGCGAAACCGTGGCCGGTATCCGGGTCATTCAGGCTTTCCGCCGGGAAACCGTCAATCAGCAGCTATTTGACCGGATCAACCATGACAACTACCTGATCGGCTGGCGGCAGATAAAGGTTTTCGCGGTATTCATGCCCATGGTCGACGTCATGGCTTCGACGGCCCTGGCCCTGATCATTT
>JADFXS010000328.1:0-483 GCA_015233515.1 Deltaproteobacteria bacterium
CTAATTCGTTCAATATTCCGCCATAGTCTTTCAATGACATTTGCCGATCTACCCTAGAGACAGATCGTTTCCTGGGGAGGCTTTTTCATGTGCAGACGACGGTGTGCGGGATGCGGCGAATGGTTTTTACCTGAACCGCGAGTTAAGAATCATCTTTATTGCTCGAAGGCCGAATGTCGTCGCAAGCGTCGTCGCGAGCATCAAAAAAAGAAACTGGCCGAGGTTGAAGTGTACCGAGCCAATCAAGCGGATTGCCAAAGGAGGTGGCGAGAGAAGAATCCCGACTATTGGCGGCGTTATCGCCAGTCGCATCCTGAGTATGCTCAAGGAAACCGAGATAACCAGAATGAGAGGAATAAGCGGCTTAGGGTAGTGATTGCAAAGATGGACTCGATCATTGATGAAAGAATTGTAAAGCCAGGTATTTATGAGCTCAGTCCTCTTGAGGGGGGATTGATTGCAAAGATGAACTCGATCCAAGTG
>JADFXS010000328.1:493-2545 GCA_015233515.1 Deltaproteobacteria bacterium
ATGGCCAAAGCCCGGCAATGGCGGCTGGGAAAGAGTGATTGCAAAGAGTGTACTCGATGGATTAAGGCGAAAAGCCGTGTTACCAGGAGGCCATGAATGCGTTATTAAGCCAGGCCATGGAAATAGATATAGGCGTTTTGGTCTTACGGTACGCTCATACCCGAGTCCGTAACCCCAAGGCGATGGAGCGTCTGATCAGGTCGATTGATTGCTTTGGCCAATTGCGACCGGTGACGGCGGTTTTGGAAGACGATCATTTGGTCCTGATCGACGGTTATCTTCGCGTCCAGGTTTTGGAGCGCCTCAATCAGGAAAAGATCAAGGTCCAGTTGCACGAGGCCGGAGAGCGGAAGGCTTTGCTGAGCATTCTGAGTCCTGGTCAGGACCGTCCTTGGGAAGCGATCGAGCATGGCTTTGTCATCCGGGAATTAGTGAATAAATTTTCGTCTTCCTTGCATGAAATCGCCCGTGGCAGCGGACGAGACGTGAGCTGGGTGCAAAGGAGGATGGCGTTAGTTGCGTCTTTGCCGGATGAAATCCTTGGGGCGGTGAGCGCCGGCCGTTTATCGAGCTGGGCCGCGACCAGAGTGCTTTCGCCGTTGGCGCGCGCCAACAGCGATCATGCCCGTAAATTAACCTCCCACCTCCTTGATCAACCCATGTCAACCAGGGAGTTGGTCTCCTTTCATCGTCATTACCAGGAGTCCAACCGTTTAACCCGGTCCAGAATGATCGAGCAGCCCTCTTTATTTCTGAAGACCTTGGCCGCCAAATCCGGCCAAGATTTGGAGCAGGGGCCGGAGGGGGCCTGGGTCAAAAACTTGGGTATGGTCATGGGGGCGACGCGGAAATTACTAAGGCTTTTACCCACGGCGATTTATGCCGGACAGGCCGATGATGACCGGAAACGGCTTTTGACGTCGTTTCATCAAGCCAAGAGCCTTTTTAAGCAACTGGAAGAAAAAATAGAGAAGGCGGTCGTGTCATGATCAGCGATCAGATGAGGCAAACCATTCTGGCTTGGCATGAAAAAGGCATGACGCTGCGCGAGATCAGCCGGCGCTTGGGCCTGTCCCGCCATACGGTCCGGCGGGCGGTGCGGGGAGAGCCGGAGAAACGAGATAAAGCCTCGGCCAGACCTGAAGGGGAAGCGGCCATGATCAAGGCGGCCTATATCCAATGCCGGGGCAATTTGGTGCGGGTCCAAGAAGTCTTGCGCGGGCAAGGCCTGTCTCTTGCCTACAGCACTTTAACCCGCTTGGTCCGAGGCTTGGGATTGAGGAATCCCGTCCCCAAAAGGGCCGGCGTCTACATCTTCGCCCCTGGGGAAGAGATGCAACACGACACCTCTCCGCATCGAGTGATCATGGCCGGAAAACCTATCCCCTTGACTTGCGCCTCACTAATCCTGGGCTACAGCCGCCGTCTTTATTTTCGTTACTTTCCCGCCTTCACCCGTTTCGAGGCCAGGGTCTTTTTGAGCGAGGCCATTACCTTCATGGACAACACCAGCGTCCTGGTGGCCAGGGGCAGCGGACCGGCGGCCCAGATCGCTCCGGAGATGGAGTCCCTGGGTCGCCTTTTCGGGACGGTATTCGTGGCCCATCGGGTGAACCATGCTGACCGGAAAGGTAAGGTGGAACGGCCATTCGCTTACATCGAAAATAATTTCCTGGCCGGTCGAGCCTTCGCCGACTTCGATGATCTCAACCGGCAGGCCAAGGATTGGTGCATGAAGACGGCCAATCAAAAGGTGAAGCGATCTTTGAGAATGAGTCCGGAGGAGGCTTACCAGACGGAAAAGCCTCATCTTAGGCCGTTGCCGCCTATAGTCCCGCCTGTTTACCAGGCCCTGACCCGGATAGTGGACGTGGAAGGTTACGTCAACCTGGAAACCAATCGGTACTCGGTCCCGGATCGCTTCATAGGCAAAAAGGTAGAGGTCCAAAAACACTGGGATCAAGTCCGCGTTTTTTTTGACTTGCGGGAAATCGCCGCCCACCAGAGGATTTTGGGCAAACAAGAAACGCGAATCACGGGCCCTGGACACCA
>JADFXS010000328.1:2645-3978 GCA_015233515.1 Deltaproteobacteria bacterium
TTTCTTCGCCGTAAGTCGCCCGGAAGAGGACTTACCATTTTGCGCCGGCTACTGTCCCTCAAACGGACTTATCCCGAAAAACCTTTCCACGACGCCGTGGCCAAGGCCCTGACCTATGGCTTGGCGGACATGATCCGGCTGGAAAAGATCATCCTCGAACATGTGGCCGGGGACTTCTTTCTCCTCAAGGACGACCATGAAGAAGACCAGTGAAATAACGAACCTGTTACAAGAACTCAAACTCAAGGGCATGACCCGGGTCATCGAGCGGGAACTGGCCAGGGCCGACAAACTGGCCTCGCCCCTCTCGGAGGTCCTTATCCGTCTCCTGACCGAAGAAAAAGGATATCGCCGGGAAAGGAGCTTTCTCTATCGCCTGAAAAAGGCCCGCTTGGCTTGGCCCTGGACACTCGATTCCTTTCCATTTGATTTACAACCCGGCGTCAGTAAAATGCAGATCATGGGCCTGTCCGGTCTCGGCTTCATGGAGCGGGCCGAAAACATCGTCTTCATAGGCGATCCCGGCGCGGGAAAAACCGGCCTGGCCATGGGGCTGCTCAGACAAGCCATCACCTCCGGCTATCACGGCCGCTTTTTCAAGGCCCAGGAGCTTCTGGATGAACTTTACGCCTCATTAGCCGATCGTAGCAGCGCCAGGCTCCTTAAATCTCTCAGCGCCTATGACATCCTTGTAATTGACGAGCTAGGGTATCTAACTTTGAACTCCGAACAGGTCAACGCCTTTTTCAAACTGATGGAGGAACGTTACAATAAAAAATCCACAATCATTACAACCAACCTCGATTATCCCCAATGGTATGACCTCTTTGGTCGAAAATCCCTCGTTGACGCCCTACTGGATCGATTGCACCATCATTGCATCACTATCCGCATTAACGGACCTTCACTCAGAACAAAAGACTCCCAAAATCCAAATCAAAAAAACATCCCCAAAGACTGAATTTCCTCCGCCCCTACTCAAAAAAACATCTCCAACTCCTTCTGCCCATCGCTGCCCTCTCTATAGCGCGGAATCGAAGCCGATGTACAAGGACGGCTTCGCCGCCGCTGGCGCGGTCGCTAACGCGATCCTTGACATCGTCCTCTCACCGCGCTCTCTCACTAGCGTGGGCGATGGGCGTACGGATGCCTCCGGCGGGGGCTCCGGACCCCAGATATCGATAACGCAAATCAAGCATCTCGGATGAAAATAGCGCGCTTACTGGTGGGACACTTTTCGGTGAGCACTAATGGGGCTGTTTACCTGAGCGCCCAGGGATCTCGTATATCTCGTATTCTTTATCGGTTTGATTTTCTTCGTTTTTAAGCCAGA
>JADFXS010000329.1:0-1382 GCA_015233515.1 Deltaproteobacteria bacterium
TCGCCGCCAGTTCCCTTTTAGGCCTGATCAACGAAATCCTCGACTTTTCCAAGATCGAGTCCGGGGACCTCCAGGTAGGATCCACGGCGTTTTTTCTGGACGATGTTTTAAAAATCATTTCCGATCTCACCGGCGCCCAGGCCCAGGAAAAAGGACTGGATTTTTCCATTATCAAAGGGCCGGACCTTCCCAACGGATTGATCGGCGACCCCGCGCGTTTAGACCAGGTCCTTAAAAACCTCTGCGCAAACGCCGTCAAGTTCACCGACGCAGGTGAGATCAGCATTTCGGTGGAGATGGTCGAACGAAATCAAGATACGGTGAAACTTAGATTCGCGGTCAAGGATACGGGCGTCGGCCTTTCGGCGAAACAGAAATCCAAATTGTTCTCCGCCTTCACCCAGGCTGATGGATCTTCCACCAGGAAATACGGCGGGGTCGGCATAGGCTTGACTATCAGCAAGCGCCTGGTGGAAATGATGGGGGGCGAAATCGGCCTGGAGAGTGAAGCCGGTCGAGGGAGCACCTTTTTTTTCACCGCTGTTTTCGGACTCCATTCCCAAGCCAAGCCGGAGATCGGCCAGGGTGAATCCCTTCCGACGGCGAAAGATTTCGAACCGCGGAAAACGGGGCCGGCTCACAAACCAGCCGCGGTTACGACCGGCTCTGAGAGAAAAAATGACCTGGACATCACCGATCTCAATGGAATAGACGCCGCTTCCGGACTCAAAAAGTTCGCTGGAAACCAAGAACAATATCAAGACCGCCTGATGAAGTTTCACGCGCAATATGGAAAGGCCTCGGCTCGCATCAAGGCGGCCCTGGCTCAGAAAGAACGGGAGACGGCCCTTGGCTTGGTTGGGGAAGTCAAGGACGCGGCCGGCGAGATAGGCGCCAAGGATTTGTATGCCGCGTCGGAGGACCTGGAGTTGGTCATCAAACACCCTGACCAGATAACTCATAGTCATTTAAAAAACTTCGATCACGCTTTGCAAATAGTCCTGAGTTCGCTCTCCGTTTTTTTTAATCAAAGTGGTAACGCCTCTCTACCGGGACTCTCCGGCCAAGCAGTCAACAAGGAAGTTTTATTGTCGGTCTTATCGGAGTTAGAGGTCCCGATGTTCGAGAGGATCCCCAAGCGATGCATGCTGATCCTGGAACAAATCACCGCCTTGACCTGGCCCGCCGGATTTTCCGGCGATCTTGATCTGTTGGAAAAAATGATCAAAAAATATAAATTCAAGGAAGCCCTGCCCTTGCTTAAGTCGATCCAGGACAGGTTGCGGGAAGGAGGGTAAGAACATGCGCGACCTTTCCGACTGCCGGATATTGGTTGTCGATGACACCTCGGCCAATCTCGATCTGCTGGTGGAAACCCTAGG
>JADFXS010000329.1:1440-2135 GCA_015233515.1 Deltaproteobacteria bacterium
GCCGCGCTGGAACAGGTGGCCGGATTTCAACCGGACCTGATCCTTCTCGACATCATGATGCCGGGCATGGATGGTTTTGAAGTTATTAAAAGACTCAAAGCCGATCAAGCCGCCCAGGATATTCCCGTCCTTTTTTGCACGGCCATGACCGGGGTCGAGGACGAAAAAAAAGGTCTGGAACTGGGAGCCATCGATTACATCCGCAAACCGTTCAGCCCGCCGGTGGTCCAGGCCCGGGTTAGAAACCATTTGGAATTGAAGCTGGCTCAAGAGAGCTTGAAGGAACAATATGCCATTCTCCAGGAAAATGTTCGCTTGCGCGACGAGGTCGAGCGCATCTCGCGGCATGACCTGAAAACCCCTCTCAATGCGGTCATCAGCGTCCCGAATCTGCTGATCGAGGAAGGCGGCCTTTCTCCCAACCAGGTCGAAATGCTGCAGATGCTCGAGGAGTCGGGATATCGCATGCTCGAGATCATCAATAGCTCCCTGGACCTTTATAAAATGGAAACCGGCGCGTACCAAATGAACCCCGTGCCGGTGGATATTTTAAAACTGATCCGCCAGATTCACGGTGAAACTCGGGAGATGATCAGAAGCAAGCAACTGACTTTAGCCATATTGGTTAGAAAACAAGAAGCGGGCCCTGACGATAAATTTCTGGTGGCCGGTGAGGAAATGCTGTGCTACTCGAT
>JADFXS010000329.1:2188-3964 GCA_015233515.1 Deltaproteobacteria bacterium
CCATCACGGTCAAGCTGGATGACTCGAAATTTCCCATGGCATCCATCAATAATCGCGGAACCGTGCCCGAAGAGATTCGTGACCGATTTTTTGAAAAATATGCCACTTCGGGCAAAAAAGACGGCACCGGCTTAGGAACATACTCGGCGGCCTTGATCGCTAAAACCTTAGGTGGGGATATTGGTTTCGAGACCTCCGAGGCTGCCGGAACGACTTTATACCTGAAGTTTTTGGCGGTTGATGAGGCGCAGCCGAAACCAGCGGCTAAACCGGCCCCGATGGCGACCAAGGCTCCGACCGCGGCCAAAGTCCCGCCCACAAGATCGGCCCAAGCGGTCACGCCATCCCCGCCATCTAGAAAGAATTGCAAAGTCTTGATCGCCGACGACTATCTCAGCATGAGACGGACCATCATCGGGATTCTGAAGCAGATGGGCTTCACTCTCTTTACCGAGGCGGAGGACGGTCTGATGGCTAAAAGCATCTTGGACTCCCAAAAGATAGATTTGGTGATTTCGGATTGGAACATGCCGAATATGACCGGAATCGAATTGTTGAGTCATGTTCGGAGTTCAACCACGCTGCGGGATATTCCCTTTTTAATCATCAGCGGCGAAGCTCAGCAGCAAAATGTCATCGAGGCGGCCAAGAAAAAGGTGAGCGAATATATCATCAAGCCGTTTCCCGCCGACACGTTGAAACGCAAACTGGACAAAATAATGCAATAAGGTGAATAATATGAGATTTCTATCCAATTGCACCGTCATGGTGGTGGACGACACCGAGGCTAATGTTGACATCCTGGTGGAAACCCTGGGCGACGATTACCGGCTCTCGGTGGCCATGGACGGCCAGACCGCCCTGGATTTCGCCACCGAGGAGCCGCCGGATTTGATCCTCCTGGACATAATGATGCCGGACATCGATGGGTACGAGGTCTGCCGACGTCTCAAGGCCGATCCGGAGCTCAGCAAAATTCCGATAATCTTTGTCACGGCCATGACCGAGGTGGAAGATGAAACCAAGGGCTTGGAGATGGGAGCCATAGATTACATAACCAAGCCCATCAGCCCGCCCATTGTCAAGGCTCGGGTCAAAAACCATCTGGAATTGAAACTGGCCAAGGAGGAACTCGAAAATCAGAACGTTATCCTGGAAATCAAGGTCAAGGAACGAACCAGGGAACTGGCCCTGACCCAGGAAGTGACCATCGAAAGCATGGCCTCGTTGGCTGAGACTCGAGACCCCGAAACCGGCGGTCATATCCGCCGAACCCAGCATTACGTCAAACTCTTGGCCGAGGCGCTAAAGAATAATCCCAAATTCAGCCAGGTACTGGACGACGACCCCATCGACATCCTCTTTAAATCCGCCCCGCTGCACGACATCGGCAAGGTCGGAGTCCCGGATCACATCCTGCTCAAGCCCGGCAAGCTGACGGATGAGGAATTCGAACAAATGAAAATGCACACGATATACGGCCGGAACGCCCTCTTTAGCGCGGAAAAACGTTTAGGCAACAATTCCTTCCTGCGCGTCGCCCGGGAAATCGCCTATACCCATCAAGAAAAATGGAACGGGACCGGATACCCGGAGGGGCTGAAGGGCTCGGAAATCCCGATCCCCGGAAGACTCATGGCCCTGGCCGACGTCTACGACGCCCTGATCAGCAAAAGGACCTACAAACCGCCGTTCCCCCATGAGAAGGCGGTGTCGATCATCGCTGAAGGCCGGGGCTCCCATTTCGACCCTGATGTTGTCGACGCCTTCCTGCAA
>JADFXS010000023.1 GCA_015233515.1 Deltaproteobacteria bacterium
GGCAGGGAATCAGGCTGATCCGCGTTATGTCCGGCCGGCGATGTTTTATCGGAAACTAACCGATAAACGGGTCGAATGTGAACTATGCCCCCGGCATTGCCAAGTGGACGACGGTCGACGCGGGCTGTGCGGAGTTCGTGAAAACCGGGGCGGCGAATATGTTACATTAGTTCACGGACGGGCCGTGGCCTTGAATAACGACCCCATAGAAAAAAAGCCCTTCAACCATTTTCGCCCCGGAACCATGGTGTTGTCCGTGGCCACGGCCGGGTGCAACATTGCCTGCAAATTTTGTCAGAACTGGCAGATATCGCAATTTAAACCGGAAGAAGTCGACGCCCGGTACCTGCCGCCCGAGGAATTGGTCCGGATGGCGACGGCCGAAAAAATACCCAGCTTGGCCTGCACCTACTCGGAACCGACTATTTATTATGAATATATGTATGATTTGTCCAGGAAAGCCGCGGAGGCCGGAATCAAGAGCGTGGTCATCAGCAATGGTTTCATTTCTCCGGAAGCGGTGAAAAAACTGGCCCCGGTCATCGCCGCCTATAAAGTGGACCTCAAATCCTTCAGCGAGGACTACTACCGGGATTACTGCTCGGCCCGCCTTAAACCCGTTATGACTACTTTGGAAACGCTCATGGGCCTGGGACCGTGGGTGGAGATCGTCAACTTGGTCGTTCCCGGCGCCAACGATCAGGAAAAGGATATTCGGGCCATGGCCAAATGGATAAAGACCAACTTGGGGGAGATGGTGCCGCTTCATTTCACGCGATTTCATCCCATGTACAAACTGCGTAACCTCCCACCGACGCCGGTGGCCACTCTCGAGGCCTGTCAGGCGGCGGCCGCGGCCGAAGGCCTGAAATATGTTTATATCGGCAACGTCTCAGGTCACCCGAAGCAGAATACCTATTGCCATAAATGCCAAACCTTGTTGATTCAGAGGACGGGTTTATGGTCCGTTGATATCCAGTTGAAGGACGGCCGATGCCCTGCCTGCCGGACCGCCATCCCCGGCGTTTGGGCGTAATAGCTCAGTCTAGTGGAGCTTGGGAATAAGGAGATTTGCCTGTTCCAATTTACTTGTTGATCGCTTCCTGGGGCGCCTTGGCTCTGGTCGGTCAGGTGGTTCTGACCCGCCAACTATTAGTGGCTTTTTACGGACACGAGACCATCATCGCCGTGGTCATGGCCGGATGGTTGTCGGGCGTCTTCCTGGGGGCCGCGACCGCCGGACGGTTTGACCTGGGGCGGCGGCTAAACTTCTGGCTTTGGTTCGGTTCCACCGCCTGGATGATCGTTCTGGCCGTTCTGCTGATCTTATCCTATAACTTGCCGATCTTGATGGGTGTGGCGCCGGGGGAAATCCCGCCGTTCGAGCGTCTGGCCCTGTGGTCGATTCTATTGACTGTTCCGGCTTCGTTCTTTGTGGGAGCTCTGTTCGTCTTGGCCGGCTGGGCATTATCCGGGTCGACCCTGATTGGAGAACCCGAACTTGGGTCGAGTCCGCCAGGAGATGGAATTCCAGAGACTATCATCTCTCCAGACAAGAAACATGGAACCAACCCTTCGCTATTAGGTGGAACCATCTTCTGGGTGGAGGCTGCCGGCAGCTGCCTCGGCCTTTTGATTTATACTTTCGTTCTGCTTGGTCGGATCAGTCCGGTCCAAGTCCTCACTTTGTTCGGCGGACTGGTGCTGGTCATCCAAACTACGACCATGAGTAAACGCCGGGCTGCCTTTAAGAGACTGATTAAAATATTTTCGGTTTTAATCCTGACCGTCTTGCTTTTCCTTTTTGGCGGCCATGTGGACAACTTACTGGAAGCTCGGCGGTTTCACCTGGCCTTTCCGAATTATCGGCTGATCGAAACCAGGGAAACTCCTTATCAACATTTGGCCTTGGCGCGTCGCTCCGGTGAAACCGCTCTGTTCGGCAATCTGGTTTACTTTTCCTCCTGGCCCAATCCGGCCATATACCAGCCGTTGTCCTTATTTTTTTTGACCGAAACCCATTCTTTCCGCCGGGTGCTTCTGATCGGCCAAGGGCCGGGCGGCTACATCCACGAACTGTTACGCCAAAAAGTCGAGCAACTGGTTTACGTGGTCCTGGACCCGTTCGAGACGGATTTGGTCTATAAGTATTTGCCGCCGGAAATGGCCAGGGATTTATCGGATCCACGCTTGACGATCATCCACTCCGATCCGAGGCGGTACTTGGCCAAGCCCATGGAACCCACTTTTGACTTGATCGTCATCAACGCGCCGGACCCGGATAACGCCCAGATCAACCGCTTATATACCCTGGAATTTTTTCAGGATGTCCGACGAGGCCTGACTCCGGACGGAGTCATGGTCACCAGCATCAACGGTGCGGATAACTATTGGGGCCGGGAAATGGTTTCCTACGGCCTGTCCCTGTATAGGACTCTGACCGCGGTTTTTCCCCAGGTGATGGTGACTCCCGGGGATAGACATTATTTTTTAGCCGGGAACAGACCCGGATTGATCAGCGACGATCCGGCGGTCCTGGCTCAGAGATACCAGGCCCGAGGCTTTCAATCAGAATATTTGACCCCTAGAGCCTTGACCCAATTTTTCCCGCCCACCGGCAAGAATTATCTAAAAAATCGCTTGACCGCTAACGATCCGGCCGGCGCGGTTCGTCAGAATACCGACGCCGCTCCTCTTTCTTATCTTTTGCGCCTGACCTGGTGGGAACAAATGACCGGATCGCCATGGAGCCGGGCGATATTGGGGTGGGCCGTGCAAGTCAAGAGTTGGGGACCATGGGCGATCGGGCTTCTGGCTATTCCCTGGTTGTGGCTTTGTTTATGGCCTAGACCGGCCGCGGTCGCCGCCTGGACCCTGGCTTCCAGCGGCGGGGTGACCATGGCCCTGAACATTTTATTGATGTTCATGTATCAAAACCGGTACGGCGTACTCTATCAGCAACTGGGGTTGTTTTCCGCGGTGTTCATGGCCGGACTGGCTATGGGGGGGCTGACCGGACCTTGGCTGGCTAAACATGGCCTAACCGATTATCCGGCGAATCAGAGCCGACAAGCGGCCGGGGCCGAGGGGCTGCTGGCTCTCCTGGCCGGAGCGACCGGCCTGGCCGCCGGCGGACATTGGCCTTTGGGGCTTTTGAGTTTGCTCCTGCTTATTGGCCTGGTCGGCGGCTTGGAGTTCTCTCTTTTATTTTCCTTAAGTTTGTCTGATCCCGGCCGACCGGAACAAACTAAAGTCCTGGCCGAACTGGAAGCCGCGGACCATGGAGGCGCGATCTTCGGAGCTCTACTGACCGGGTTGATTATGGCCCCGGTCCTGGGCCTGGAAATGACGGCCTTTATTCTGGCCGGAGTAAAAATCGCCGGTGGTCTTTTGATGCTGCGGGTCAGGCTAGGTTGCGTTTGAAAATAAGTCTAGCGCGATTCGGTATCAAGCCGGGTCTGCTTTTTTTAGCCCCGCATAATCCAGGTGCAAGGTCTTGTCACCATAATGGTCGAAATCCACTCGTATTTTACGTCCGGACAGGAGCGAAAGCACCCGACCTCGGCCGAAAACCGGGTGGATGACCTTATCTCCGGCGGTGAGCCCGTCAGTCACTACCGGCGCTGAAGGTTTTTTTGTTTTTGCGGCCTGGGCCCTTGGTTTTTCTTGATCAGAATGCTCTTCGGCCTGATGGCTGATTCGATCCGAAGGGTTGGTGAGCAAGCGGGGGGGGACGTCGCCCAGAAAGCGGCTGATTTGGGGAAAACCGGCGGAATATCTGTTTTCGTCTATTTCGAGGGGGCAGATCAAATAGAGCTGCTCCTTGGCTCGGGTAGTGGCCACGTACATGAGCCGGCGTTCTTCTTCCAGGTCTTCCGGGTTGTTCTGGGCATAAAAAGCCGGGAATCGGCCTTCCGTGGCCCAGATGACAAAGACCGCCTCCCATTCCAGTCCCTTGGCCGAGTGGACTGTGGACAGAGTCAGGACATCGGCCTCCTGAGCCGCTTGCCCCTTGGGACTGAAGGCGTTGGGCGGTTCCAAGGCCATGTCCGCCAGAAAGCTGATCATGCTAGTGTATTCAGTCGATAAACGCAGGAATTCCTTAAGGTCGATCATCCGGGTGGGATGGTCGTCATATTTGTTTTCCATAAGCGGCCGGTAATAGGCCCAAGCCATGTCCACCCGCTCATGCAGACCGACACCGGCGGGAGCCATGTCTTTCATAAGCGTGGCCAACGGACGTAAAGCCGTCTTGACCGCCTCACGCCCCTGGAACCGGTCCAGAGTCAACAGCGCTTCCCGTTGTCCACCAACCCATTCCACTATTTGGGCCGCGGCCTTGGGGCCGACGCCGTCCAACATAAGCAATATGCGGGTAAGGCTGATGGCGTCGCCGGGATTGGCGACCACTCGCAATAAGGACAACATGTCCTTGATATGGGCGGATTCAAGAAACTTACGGCCGCCGTACTTGACGTACTCGATATCATGGCGCATCAGTTCGACTTCCAGATCAAAGGAATGGCTGGCGGCCCGGAAAAGGACCGCCATTCGGCCCGGTTTCAGGCCTTTGGCCATCAAATCCTTTATTTCCTGGCAGACAAACAGGGATTGCGCCTTGGAGGAGGGAAGGACGGCCATGGTGGGTTTTGGGCCGCCTTCCAATCGCGAAAACAGTTTTTTGTCGTACTTTTCCTTGGCCCGGGCGATTATATGATTGGTAAGGTTCAAAATCGGCTGACGGCTGCGGTAGTTTTCTTCCAGGCGAATCACTTTGGTTCCGGGAAAGAGAGCCGGAAATTGCATGATGTTCTGGAAAGTGGCTCCCCGGAAAGAATAAATGCTTTGGGCGTCGTCACCCACGACCATGACATTGGTATGGTCCCGGCCCAGGAGATGGACGATTTCCGCCTGCACCGGATTGGTATCCTGGTATTCGTCCACCATAATATATTGATAATTAGAAGCTATTTCCCGGCGGGCGTCCGAATCCTCCTTGAGCAGGCGAGCCAGGCTGATCAAGAGATCGTCGAAGTCGAACAGGGCGTTTTCTTTCTTGTACGACGCGTATTGTCCAGCCACGGTCTGAATGGCTTCCGCGAATTCAGCGAGGTGGATATACTCCCGGGCGATCAAGGTCATCAGGTCTTGGCTCTTGTTGGCGGCTTTGCTGATGATCGTAGCCAGGGTGCCGCTCTGCGGAAATCTCCGGTTTTTATCTTTGCTCTGGATGTTTTTTCGGAGGTGGCCAAGGATATCTTCCATATCCCCTCGGTCCATAATAGAAAAATTGAACGGATATCCTAACCGGGGGGCATACTGTCGTAGCAGGATATGAGCCAGGGAGTGGAATGTGCCGCCGGCGACTCGAGTGCAGCTTTCTCCAACCAGGATTTGAGCCCGACTGAGCATTTCCGACGCGGATTTGCGGGTAAAGGTCAGCAATAAAATGGATTCCGGTGGAATACCCAGATGAACCAGATGAGCCACCCGATACACCAGAGTACGCGTTTTCCCGGACCCGGCCCCGGCGGCCACCAAAATCGGTCCGTCAAGAGTGACGACCGCTTCGTATTGGGCTTGGTTGAGCTGAGAACTCAGATTAGTGAGGCTAAAAGACGGGTCATTTGCCGGCATGATCGGACTGCCCGGCGAAATATTCGATCATGGCTTCCACTAATCCCGGCACCGTATATTTTTTGGCTTCGATCACAACCTTGAGCCCGCATTCCCGAGCGGTTTGACTAGTGATCGGACCGATACAGGCCGCCGGAATCGCGGCCGCGAACCCGTCCCAACGCGGACCCAGGACGCGGACCAGATTGGTCACGGTGGAAGAACTGGTGAAAGCGGCCAGGTCCAAAGCTTGACGCTCGATGGCTTCCAAAGCGTGAGGCGGCAGGTCCTCCGGTGGGACCGGTTGGTATAAGGCCACTACATCCACTTGGGCGCCGGCCTTGGCCAGCTCTTCGGGTAATACTTCCCGGGCCTCTTCAGCCCTGGCCAGCAATATTCGATCTCCCGCGATTCCGATAGCGGTCAAGGCCTGAATCAGTCCCTCGGCCACGAAGTCGGTCGGCACCAAGTCGGGAGTCAAACCATGTTGAGCTAACTTTTCGGCCGTGGCCGGTCCGATGGCGGCCACTTTCACTCCGGCCAGAGAGCGGGTATCTCGATGCAAAGCTCGAACCCGTTCAAAGAAATAATCCACCCCGTTGGGACTGGTCAAGATCAACCAGTTATATCCGGCAATATTGTTTATGGCGTGGTCGACCCTGGTCCAATCGGACGGAGGGACGATCCTGATGGTCGGACATTCCACAGGCCAAGCCCCTAAGGCGGAAAGATCATGCACCAAGCTGCTGGCTTGAGCCCGGGTGCGGGTTACCAGGATGCGACGGCCGAACAGGGGCAGGGTTTCGAACCAGTTGAGTTTATCCCTCAGGCAAACCACTTCGCCGACAATTAATACCGCTGGGGCTTGAATACCGCGTTCCTTGGCTTTTTGGGCGATATCGGTCAAGGTGCCCACCAGGGTGACTTGATCCGGCGTGGTCCCCCAACGAACCACCGCCGCCGGTGTGTCGGCCGATCGGCCTCCGGAAATAAGATTGGCGGTAATATTGGCCAAGTTTTTGATTCCCATCAAGAAAACCAATGTGCCAAAGCCGGTGGCGATCTTACGCCAGTCTAAGGATGATTCCGTTTTTCCCGGATCTTCGTGACCGGTGATAAAACCTAAATTCGCGGTATAGCGGCGATGGGTGACCGGGATGCCGGCATAAGCCGGGGCGGCGATGGCTGAAGTCACGCCAGGGATGATTTCAAATGGTATTCCGGCATCAAAAAGCTCTTCGGCTTCTTCTCCACCTCGACCAAACACAAACGGGTCTCCGCCCTTGAGTCTGGCCACAATTTTGCCCGAACGGGCCAGATCGACCAGGAGGCGGTTGATTTCTTTCTGAGGCAAAGTGTGGTCCGAACTCTTTTTTCCCACATATTCCATCTTGGTTTGGGGAGAGGCGTGAGCCAGTAAGGCGGGGTTGGCCAAGAAATCATAAACTACCACATCCGCTCGTTTTAAGCACTCGACCGCCTTGATGGTGATCAGCCCCGGATCACCGGGACCGGCTCCAATCAGATAAACTTTTCCTTTTTGATGATCCATGTCGGCTTTGTCCCTTCCGTCCCCGGGCTCGATAGTTTTCAAGAGCGGCTTTCTTGCCTTGGAAATTTCTCGTCGCGGCCTATGGCCGCTCGGCTGAAACGATAACGATACTTCAAAACGAAGAAACTTTCTATAACCGCCATAATATTAAGCTTCCGCCATATTCTTGAGCAAGTCCATCATAATGTCGCGACCGCCGGCGGCCAGCAGCCTATTGGCCAGTTCATGACCGGTTTGAACGGCCTGGCTGATGGGGGAGGTAATAGACTGCCGATAATAGCGGCGGGCGTCCGGATCGGCCACCAGGCCGGTCAGGGTCAGATGGTCGTAGGAAAGCTCGGCCAGAGCCGCCAGGGGCACCTGACAACCGCCGCCCATGGTGGCCAGAAAGGCTCGCTCCGCGGCTAGCCTGACCGCGGACGGTTGATGGTGAAGAATAGTCAGACGACTCAGGACCCGGTGGTCGTCGGATCGGGCTTCCACGCCTAACGTTCCCTGGCCGATGGCCGGCAGCATGGTCTCCGGTTCTAAAAACTGGGTGGCCCGGTGGGTCAGACCCATACGCTCCAAACCGGCGGCGGCCACTATGATGGCATCCAGGTTTTCCGTGAAAAGTTTGTTGATTCTGGTATCCAGATTGCCGCGTAGAGTAACCACAACCACGTCCGGTCGCAGACGAAGCAGTTGAGCCTGACGCCTCAGGCTGGAAGTCCCGATTTTGGACCCCGCGGGCAGGTCGGATAGCTCCGCGCCGGTCTTGCTGATCAGGGCATCCCGATAGTCCACTCGAGGCGGAACCGCGGCGATGAACAATCCTTCCGGCAGATCGGTGGGAACATCCTTCATGCTATGCACGGCGAGATCGACTCGGCCGTCCAGCAAGGCGTCTTCTATTTCCTTGACGAAAAGCCCTTTGCCCCCGACTTTGGCCAAAGGGACGTCAAGAATCTTATCCCCCTTGGTTTTGATTATGGATAAATCCACTTTCAGGTCGATCCAGGCTTCTTCCAAGCGATCCTTGACCCAGTTGGCCTGCTTGAGGGCCAGGGCGCTGCCGCGAGTGCCGATGACAAGGTGATTGTTATTCATGAATTTAATTGAATTACCGCCTTTGAGAACAACATGATGCCCGGAACTATAACCACTCGGTCTTTAATGGTGGGATGGCCGGCGGAAATATTTCATGGCCGAAGAGGAGCCGCAACCATGAGAGCTCTATCCCGGCCATGAGAATTTCTGTTTAAGTTTTGGCGTCGGACTTTACTAAAGTTATCCGATTCCCCGCGCCATCGCTTTTAGTGACAGGTGCTGCAAGAGCCGCCGCCGCAGCTGGAGCAGGACGATGAAGATGAACTGCCGGTAAACTTGCCGCTGCTCTTGAAGGAGACCTTCGACATCTGTTTTTGAACTTCCTGGCTTTGGCAACCGGGACAGGTAACTTTTTCCGTGCTGGAGCGAACGATTTCTTCGAACTCTTTTCCGCATTGTCCACAGCAAAATTCATAAATGGGCATGAGTGATCCTTTCGCGTCTTATGAGACCGTGAGCCTGATCATGGCTCCATCCTTGATCTGTTTAAAAATTTGAGACGACCCCGAAATCCGTCCGATAATGTTGACCGCGGAAGCCGGTCGGATTTCTCCCGGGCCGCTGATGGGGGTGGGGCCGAAAAATATGCAAAAGGCGCGGCCTGTAGGCCAGTACCCCAGATCGCCGGCCGAAACAAGCTCACTGGCGGTATGGTCCAAACTTTGGCGGACCGGGATTTCAAAATAAATTTCGTCTCCCCAGGTCATGGCTTCACTCTGCCAAGGCAAGGAGCTGTAAACAGCCCTGGCGGTGGGAGTATCGGCCAGTTCGGCCTCGGCTTTTACCGGTCCGGCTTCAATTAATATTTTCATCCACCTGCCCTCCGAGCAACCCTGATTATATATTAATCATGAACTAGAGGTTCTTCAATACGTTCGATCACCGCCGCGGCCAATAGCGGAAACATGATTTCATGATGCCCGATCAGATAATATCCTTGGCCGCCTTCCAAGGTGGGTCTCTGGACGATGTTTACTTGAGGCCGGTAGTGGCGCATGAAATCCATATTGATGGTCGTGAGGTTGGGCAAAGGATGTCCGAGGTTGCGGACCAGGGTCAAGGCTTTCAGAAAAACCTCGGGTATGATGACCGCCGATCCCAGGTTGATGAAGACGCCATGGTCCAACGTGGCGACGGCGGCGCAAAACGTGCGGAAATCGGTCATGGAAGCTTGCCCGATGGCGGCCCCGTCGGCTTGGGGATGGATGTGGTAGACGTCGGTCCCCAAGGCTACGTGGACAGTGATGGGGATGTCCAGGCTGACCGCGGAAGCAAACAGGCTATGTTGCCCATAGGGACAAGCGGTGGACAGCAATCGCCGGCCCAAGGCCTGGCCCAAACCGATATCGGATTGACGGGCTTCCTGGGCGGCGGTATTGATCAGCTCATTGGCTTCCCGCCCCATGCCGAAGTTGCCTGTGCCAAGAGTCGCGGCCACATCTTCGCTGGTGGATCCGATCATAGCCACTTCAGTGTCGTGAACCATGACCGAACCGTTAACCGCCAGGAGAGAGATAACTCCTCGGCGCATCAGATCGATGATGAGCGGCGACAGACCGACTTTGACCGGATGGCCGCCCATGGCCAGAATGATGGTTCGGCGATCACGTACGGCGCGGACAATGTTGTTAACGGCTTGCCGAAAATCCCCGGCGGCGAGAATATCTGGAAGTCGGTCGAAAAAATCGGCCAGTGAGCCGTCCTTGCTCCAAGGACGGGCAAAATGGTAGTGGCTGACCTTGCTGCGCCGATCCTTGATGGAATAGACGGTCAGATTGGTGGTATCCAGCGGGGGAAATTTGGTCATTGGAAAATAACCTCTCCAGGCCGTTGGAACAACACGTAATCCACCAGATAGCAAATTATATGGCCGATAGTGATATGGACTTCCTGGATTCGCGGGGTGACCGTGCTTGGGACTTCCAGCACAATATCCGCCAGATTTTTCAGTTCACCGCCGCTGGCGCCGGTCATGGCCAGAGTTTTCAGCCCCAGGGTTCGTGCGGTATGCAAGGCGTTGATCACGTTGGTCGAGCGACCGCTGGTGGAAATACCCCAGGCCACGTCCCCTGACCGGCCTAACGCTTTGAGCTGTTTGGCGAACACGTCATTAAAACTATAATCGTTAGTTACAGCGGTGAGAACGGAAGTGTCCGTGGTCAGAGCCAGGGCCGGCAAGGGCGGTCGATCGATTTGAAATCGGTTGATGAATTCGGCGGCTAGATGCTGAGCGTCAGCCGCTGAGCCGCCGTTGCCGAAAATGAATAACCGGCCGCTGCGAGCAAATGAAGTCGCGACCATTTCCGCGGCGTGTATGATAGGTTCGGCCAGACTCTGCGACTCCACCATGAGACGGGCACTATCGGCCAAGATGGCAAGAACCCTTTCCTTCACTTCGGCCTCCTGAAGATAACCTTTTGAGCTAATATACGGAAAATCATGTTATTTCAAGTAGTCTGCAACATAATTCTTAGTGCCCCGCTTTTATTACATCAAGAGGTTTTTGTCAACTTATAGCTTCCTGGAGCCGATTGTCAGGCAACCAGGGGGACTCAAGCATCCAAGGCACTATTTTTTTTACAAAATTCTACTTTTTTTCTTGCCATCCTGGAAAAATCTATGCTACCATTGAATTACCTAAGATTATTCGTTGTCATAACCTTGTAAATGCCGGGTCTCTGAATGATGTTTCCCCTGGGGTTACTCAATTCGGGATGTTTAGTGGGGTCGGAAAGGTTCATGACTCAACAGCGCATGGTTTTCCGATGCGCGACTTCTGCCAACGTGATTGGTTTCCGCGGGTTTTATTGATCCCGGCCACAGTGGTGGCTTATATTATTTTCTCTCAGAGTGGAGGGAATTATGACTAAAGCCGAATTGATCACCGCCATCGCCACTGATGCGGAAATGACTAAAGCCAACGCCGAGAAGATTTTGAACGCCTTTCTGAATAATGTGAGCAAAGTCTTGAAAAAGGATGGCAAGCTCACCTTGACCGGATTCGGGACCTTTGAAGTGATCAAGCGCCAGAAACGCAAGGGACGCAATCCCCAAACCGGTGAACCCATAGTCATCAAGGCTCACAAAGTCGTCAAATTCCGTCCGGGAAAAGGTTTGCGCGAAAAAGTCAAATAGCTGGTCAATCGTTCCGGTTTTTAGTCAGTTGCGGAAACTTTGATCGTCCATATGAATGGGTGGACATACGGACGAACGCATTCCCTGTAGCTTACCGAGTGGTTAGCTAGCCAAAATCAAAATACGATCATTTCCGACATGTCGAAGATTCTCCGCAGCTTGCTGCGGGGAATCTTCAATGACGGTGCTTTTTTTATAGATCAAGGGAAAACCAAGCCGGCGTAAGAAACCAGACCCTGACCGGAAGGATCGACCCATTGGTCATATTTCAGTAGTTCTCCCTGGGGGCCGTCCAATAGTCGTAAGAGAGTGTATATGGACGCTAACCCACAAACGCGAGTGCGATCGCGGTTTATCATGACCTGTCGATAAAGAGACCGGAAATCTCCTTTAACCACGTTATCCAACAGGGCTGAATCACAGGCTTCAATTTCCGAGGCGACCAGGCCGGAAACCAGTTCTTGATCGCCGAACTGCGGACCCACGTGAGATAAGTCCGCACTGGCAACGACCATCACTCTTTTTCCGGCCCCAGCCCACTTCGCCAAGGCTTCCTTCAAAACCAAGATCGCTTCTTCATAAGGAGCGCAATCTTCCGGGGTAAGTCCCTGTATGATGAGTTCATGGAAGGAACCGCATAACAAGGGCAAAAACGTCATTTCTTCAGATCGGCTGAAACGACCCATCAGCCAGACCGTCTGGAATTCCACGGAATGCTCGCTCTTGTGAACATACTCGTCCGCCATGATGTTCGATCCCAGACGATCAACCAGTTCTCCGGCCAGGTCTGGTTGGCACCGGGCCGGTCCCCAGGGCGTGGCAAAATCTTTTCGGCATAAGGCTAACAGGTTTTTTGTTCTCGTGTGAGCCGTTCCCAGGATGACGGCGACGTCCGGAGGTTGATGGGGAGGCGTTTGCCTATAAGCCCAGGCATAGCACGGACCTCCGCGGCTGAAATCGATATGCGGTGCAATCAGGCCCCTGGGCGGTTCATGGACTTCGGCCGCGAGAGTCTGGCCCGGTCCGGAAGGGTGATGATAATATTCGTCCATCTGCCGCAATAAGGCGTCGGGTTCGGCAGCATAGGCCTGTCCGGCCAGTATGGCCGGGCGGACCTTGGCCAGGGCAAAGGTTTCCAGTTCCTTGATCATGAAGCTATCGAACGTTTCACCTTCCAAAAATAGTTTTTCGTCCAACACTTTGACTAAGGCCAGGATTTTTTCCAGGTCGATTATTTGCCCATGAGCTCTGAATATAGCCGATTGAATGTCCCTCAGGTCGTTTGTCCCGTCAAAAAGAGGCAAGATGGCCATGACCGCTGGTGACAGCCAGATCACCTCCGGGGCCAAGCGTTCGGGGTCGCGCAAAACCACGGCCTCCTGTTGGTTATCCCGGACCGGAAAAACTTCCACTGGACGAATCTTGGGCATCCAAAGCCACCCCTTGTCGGGCTTACTCGATTCTGATATCATTTTCGCTACATCCTTTGGTCCGAAAACTTAATAGGTCCAAACCGCCGTAATTATTATGAGACAGTTAAAAGATTATTACCACATCCTGGGTGTGGAAAGAAGCGCTCCGGCTGAAGATATCAAAAAAGCTTACCGCAAGTTGGCGGTACAATTCCATCCCGATCGTAACCCCGGAAACAAGAACGCGGAAGAAAAGTTTAAATTGATCAGCGAGTCGTATGCCGTATTGATCGATCCTGATAAACGGAATAAATACGACCAAGCCTTTATGGCTCAGCCTGGCCCGCGACCGGGACCAAGACCCGGAACACATTCCACTCAAACCGGAACCCAAGCCGGCCCTCAGACTGAAAATCAAAACGGATTTACCTACTCACAGGAAGAAATCTTCAAGGAGTTTTTCGCCAGCGCTTTAGCCCGGCAGGCTTTTAGTGATTTGGCCAAGGAACTTAACAAAGCCGGTGTTCGTTTTGACGAACATTTTTTTGATCGGGTTTTTTTTGGCGGCAAAGGATTTTTCTTTGGCGGGGTTTTTTTTACCGGACCCTTCGGCGGCCGGGTTCAACGGGATGTGGGGCCGGACTATAAGACTTCCTTATCCGCCGAAGCCCAAGCCAAACGTAAGGCTGCTCCGGCGCCTGAAGTCCGGTCCAAGGTGGAATCCGATAACTGGTTGAAGCGGCTGGGGCGCGGAGTTAAAAGTACCGCCCGGGAATTGTTGGGTCCATCGGAAATCAAACCCGGCCTGAGTCCGGGAGACGTCAATTTCAATTTGACTGTGACCGCGGAACAGGCGCGAAATGGGGCCAAGCTTGAAGTGACCTTTCAACGGGACAGCGGCAAGCAACGGGTTTCCGTTAAAATTCCTCCCGGGACCGTAAACGGGGCCAAGCTTCGCTTGAAACAGATGGGTCGTCTTGCGGCCGACGGGCAAATAGGGGATTTATTTCTACACATAAAAGTGCTGTGAATTGACCCGGAAACAAGGATGAAGGGCCGAGTGGCCGGACTTTTCGCAAATGGTCGGGGATATTGGAACCATTACCATCGATAATAGACAACCTACGACAACAGGTTATAAGGAATTGCCACCGGTCGGACGCCGATTTTGCCGGGTCTTTTTCATTATGCGGCCTATTGTTGCGTCTGCGGGACTACTATAGATGGGAGCACGGTTTCGCGCCATGGACCGAAGTTGACGGCGCCAAGATCCTGGATTGGATCGAACAACGGGAAGAATGCTGGAGTGACCTGACCGATCGGGAACCTGAACCGTTAATTTGGGGCAAAGATGTCATTAACCCGTTTGAGACCGAAAAGATCAATATTGAGTTGGCGATCCACCAGTTGTATTACGGGGCCGGATACGCCGCCTTTCTCAAACCGACTTACTTTATAGCCCGGATAATCAGAATCGAACAATTTAAACAATTTCGGATTATCTATCTGGGGGATGAACTGGCTCGCGATCTATTCACCGCGCCGGCTCAGACTCGAGGACAGGAAATCGTGGCCCGGCGGCAACCCATGACCGCTTTTTTGTGGGATACTGTTCTTAATGCCGGGGGCCGGCGCCGGCAAGCGGTTGACGCCGCCCTGGCGGAATATCGAATCGATCGTTCAGATTTGGCTCGCCCGCCTCAGGAATGGACGGACAAGTTTTATCACTTGGTCGACTTGGAAATCGAAGCTTCGGTCTGGCACGAGTATGGTGAAGTGAGCGATCAGGCCTTTCCTCTGCCGGTGTGGCGCCATCTGATTGCCAATCATCCTCATTCACGATTGGAACTCATGGCCAGGACCATAAAAGATCTCTTGGCCGATACCGGACCTGACGGTCGCTTGGCCTTTATCGTGGACGGACAAAGATTAGCCTCCCTGGCCCTGTATCTCGGGCGGCTCGAAGGTCTGCCTCAGCGTCTGTTTCCGGAAATTCACCCGGCCTTCGAACGTTTTTTAACCGATCGGAACTGGCAAATAGTGGAAGAGGTCAGAAGAACCGCTTGGGATCGTTTCGTAGGCATGGCTCAAGACATGGTCGCCCTGGTTGAGGAATCGGCCGATCGAGCAGACTGGCTCAGCGAGCAGGTTGAAGCCAGGTTTTTTAAACCCTGGGGGTTGTGAAATAGTTGGGAGCCAGGACAAATCAAAGTTTCCATGGAGGTAATTGCCAAACCGCTCTTTTGGCCCAACTCTTTGTCGGGCCTGTCCGCCGCCGGCGGACTCGATTTGGAAGCCCGCAAAGTACGTCAGTATTCCCGCGGCTTCGAAATCTGGCCCTCCTTGATCCGGGCCAAAAGTCCCGGTTTGGCAATCGCCTTATATTTGTAATGTTTATCAGCCTGTTAGCCAAGTTAGTCGTGACGGGAAAATCATAGCCGATCAATTCGATTAAAATGGTGATTTAATAGTATCGAAACAAGGAAATAGTGAGAGGTCAGCTAAATACAATTGTGCATAAAGTGTGAATAGATAGTTGTACTCATACCGGTCGAACCCGGGCCGACTTGCCGGCTGTCATCACCCTCTCTGAAGTTTGTGATATTTTATTAATTATTTTACATAGATGAATGAAAGGCCCTTTAAGGCTTGGTATTAATCCGGGAGTGAGCCAACCATAAAAAAGTATTCACAATTAAATTGCCGACTGTGAAAAATCACTATACTCCAGTCGCCTGACTGTTGAAAACGTAATAGCGTCTTCGGCGTTTCGCTGTAAGTAACGCACGAGATTCTCGGAAAAAAGGAGAATTGAGTAGTGAAAATAGAAATCGTCCAATGCTTGGCCGGAGCGGCTCAAGCTAAAGGCGTGGTGGTCATGATAGATGTTTTTCGATCGGGTAACACCGTTGCGGCGATGCTGGCCGCCGGAGCCCCGTTTGTTCAACCCGTGAGTGAAGTGGACGAAGCCAGGGCTCTAAAAGCAGCAAATCCCGGCTGGCTATTGGCCGGAGAACGCGGCGGCGTGAAAATCGAGGATTTTGATCTGGATAATTCTCCCGCCGCGGCCATATCCATGGACCTCACCAACCGGCCGGCAGTGATAACCACCTCCGCCGGAACGCGTGGATTACAAGCCGCTTCCGCCCAAGCCCAGGTGCTGTTAATGGCCACTTTGGTCAATGCCCGGCTTACCGCCGATTATATCCAGGCTTTGAATCCCGACGTGGTCACCATGGTGGCCATTGGACTAGGCGCCCACACGCCGGCCGAGGAAGACGACGCTGTCGCGGAATACCTGACCGACTTATTAATGGGCCGGCCAGTTGACTACCATCGCACCGTCCGGACCATGCTGACCGGATCCGGCGGCGACAGGATGCGTTCGTTAGGCCTCTGGCGTGACTTGGCTTGGTGTTTGCGCCGTGATTATGTAGGGTTGATACCCAGAGTCACTTGGGAAGAAGGCCGAATGGTTTTGCGACCGGTGGCTCCTGATAGTCGAAATTGAGCCGGGGGAGAAATTTGCTGCCGCGGACTAATGATGAATGGCGGGCCTTGGGCCGAATCCTGGCCATTAACCAGAAAGCCTTTCTTCTTAATAACTTCATGCGTGGTCAACAAATGTTCCGGATGGCTACCCCCGGCTTCAAGACTGTTTTCCAGTCTATTCCGTTTTTTCTTCAGGTTAACCTCCCCGAGGTGCCCGGATATTTAAGCGCGCGCCGTGACGGATTGGGATTGTTCGGTTTTGAAAGGTCGGAATTTGTCCGCCTATTCCAAAAATCCTTCCCTGATCGAGAAATCAAGGAAATCCTCGTCAGGGCGCCTTTAATTCAATCGCTGAGTTTGATCGGCAGCCCCGGCTCCATCGGCCACACCCGCTTGTCGGATTTGGATTATTGGGTTTGTATCGACGAATCGCGTCTTCAGGCCGGAGACCGGGAATTCATGAACGAAAAACTTTCCTTGATCACCTACTGGGCGGCGAATTCATATGGAGTGGAAGTCCATTTTTTTGTCATGGACCTGAAAGATATTCAAGCCAACCATTTTGGGATCATGGATGAAGATAATTCCGGCGATGTTTTACCCTTGTTGATCAAGGAGGAGTTTTACCGCACCATGCTCCATGTCGCCGGCCGGAGGCCTTTATGGTGGGTCATGCCCGTGGGGGTTGGCAAAGACGAATATCAAGCCGTGGCTGAAAACATGGACAACTTGATCGTGACCGCTTTTTCGAGCCTGGACTTTTTGGACCTGGGATTTCCGGATCGACCCGGGCCCCGGGAATGTTTGGGCGCGGCAATGTGGCAGGCCCATAAATCCCAAAAAGACCCCTTCAAAGCGGTCTTGAAAATGCTGTTGATCCGGGAGTTAGTGGAGAGCAACTTCACTGCCCCTCTGCCCTGTGACGAAGTCAAAGCCGCGGTTTTTGCCTCTTCGCCGGAAAATCTGCCGATAGACCCCTATTTGGTAATCATCCGTCGAGTTTTGGCGTCTGCCGGAGACGACCTGGAAATGGTTCGTCTTGCCGTTTGGTTTAAGTTACTGGGCGCGATAGATGACGTTAAGGAGGCGAACTGGGCCTTCAGGTCCAAAATTTTGGATACCTTGGCCGAGGAGTGGGGATGGCCGCCGAGTAAGGTTCAAGACCTGCTGCGTTATTCATCCTGGCCCGAACGTCGAAAACTGGTTTTGGGGGAACAAATCAAGAATCTGCTTTTAGATTTGTATTCCGGGATTGCCGCTCGGCTGCGCCGGGATTATCCGTTGGAAGTCCTGGTCCACGATGCAAACCTGACAAGATTGAACGTGGAGATTCTGGCGAAATACACCGATCATGGGCCTAAAATCGAAGATTTACCTTCTGATTTTCATCGCCGCGGACTGCCCCATGATTTAACTCTGGCCATGGTTGCCGATCGATGGCTGATCTATGACTCCACCGGTCAGGAGAACGATTATATTTATGCCGCCGGACGGGCTGGACGAGTGGCGGCCTGGCTTGTGCACAATCATATTTGGCAATCGGAGCTAAAGATCAGGATCAAGCCCGGCGGCCCGGATCTAGACTCTTCCACGTTTCAGAGTCTGCTCCGGCTGCTCCACGATATTTTTCCGCCGATACCTTTTGCTTCGATAGCCGGGCAAAGTCTGCTCTCCAGGCCTCAGGGCCGCCACGTCCTGATCATCAACTTGGAGGAATCCCATTCACAAGATCGGATCATTAAGGCCGAGAAAGTGTACCGAACGAATTTAGGCGAAATGTGTCATGAGGTTTTGTCCTGGTCTCCCCAGGCTAGAGAAGCGGACAAGTACCTTCTGTTGGTCAATAATCTGTCGGCCGCCGCCGACCTTGACCTGAAGAATGTCGCATTGTTCATTCCCAACGGTCCGGACAAGGAAGAAATCATGATGAACTTCGAGGCTTTTTTTCGTAGTTATAAAGCCTCGCCGGCGGTGATGCGATCGATCGCGGAGTCTAAAAGCAAGCTGGACCTGGATTAAACCCGGATTTGGCGGTCGTCTTTTGCTGGGGCGCCAAACCGCCGGCGGCCACACTCGTTTCCCGCTTTTCGGCCTCGATGTCTCCAGCGATACACCTCGGAAAGCGGTCCAAATTGGTGTTTAGTAAGCCGTTTCGGCCCCTCGCCACGAATCCGATCGTCAAAACCAGGTTAAAAAACACTTCCGCGTCAACGAACCGGATCAGGTGTTGACCTCCGATCCGCCCCGTTCTTTCCCTCCGATCATGATTCAGCGGATACTATTAGGAGTGCGTTGTGATGGTTTAGGCGCGGGCCACATGGATAATGGATCGCCTTGGAAACCATGGACAAAGGGGCGAGTCGGCCTCACGCGTTCACGCCAGGCATTGGCCGGTAAGTTGGGGTCATCCCAATGAGCTACTTCTTTTTCCCAAAAGGCGGCGGCTTGTTTCAATATAGCCTTCTGGTCCGGGGTTTTACCGGCGGCGGCGGCATAAGCCTTGGCCAAGTTCGCGGCCATTTCTTTTTGAGGAAATCCCTGCCCGTAAAATAATTCGAATCCCAGAGTCCAGAGCGTTTGTGGGGTCGCATTCCTGTTAGCCTGGGCGGTCAACAATTTGCTGATCTGTCCGGAGTTCATCATGGCGGTCATCATCATAAATAAGACAATGGATTTCATTCCTGTCAACTCCGAAATAATTGCCAAGCCGGGATGATTATATCAAGGCCGTCTCTTTCTCTTATCGGCATGCGGGCAGGTTACCTGTAAATTTTTTCGCCGTGTCGGACGTCACTCTCGTCCGGCGGGTTTGGATCTTATTTTTTTCCCCGCGACCCAGCCTTCGCTCGCCCCGGGAAAGCAGTCGAATTTAGGGATATACGGCTTGAGGTCGAGTAAAGGTGTTCCATCCAAGACATCCAGTCCGGATATTTCCAGGAATCGGCCGTTGCGGCGCTCCAGCCTGACAACCGTCAGTCCTAAGCCGTTGGGCCGGCAGGGATGGCGGGAGGCGAAGACGCCATGGGGTTCGTCGTCCAGAAAAGTGGGTCGGATCAGTTGAAGATCACCGGCTTGATGGAGGTGATAGATGAGGATGACGTGGGAGAACATCTCAATATCTTTTAGGCCGGCTTCGTAAGCGGGGAATATTTCCACGCGGCCCGAACTCTCCGGGGCGAGTACTCCCTGGATGGGGGTTTCTGCTTTATTCTGAAATGAACTGTTTATGGTCCCGATAGGTTCCATGGTCACGGCGGGTTGGGAAGTTTCAATCGTCATGGTTCTGCCTTATGCCAGTGATGAATGGTGTGCCGGGAATATGATGGTCATGTCGTCTGGACAGATCCGGAAGGTTGTTCGGTCGTAGCCCATAAATCCATGATCAATTTTTTTAATTTAATCAATACGTGAGTGTTTAAGGGCTTTATCAGGTAGCCCTGAACGCCGAGTTTCATACAATCCATGACATCCGACTGGTCCGATTTGGAAGTAACCATGATTACCGCGGTTTTCGTGTCATGAATCTCTTGGCGGATGGTTTTTAGGACATTATAGCCGCTGATTCCGGGAATCATGATGTCCAGGATAATGAAATTTGGATTCCATTTGTTATAAGCGCTCAAAGCCTCTTCACCATCCATGGCGAACTGCTTCTCGAAAAATTCGTCGGGCAGCAGCTTTTCATAACGAGTACGCGATAATTTATCATCTTCAACTATCAGAACTCTAGGCTTGGTCATGTTGATTCCTCCAATATATCAAGCCTGTTTCGGCCCTTTCAATCTGGTTCAAAAAATCTTATGAGCCCAATTTGACCATTATGGATATTTTGTTAATAGTTTTAGCTACTTCATCGCGATGTCTGTGCCGATCGCAGGATTTTTGCGATTCCGCCCAGCGTTGCGAAGTCGCCATTATAATCCATGACCGCGCGATTGACTATACCTATCAAAACCTCCTGAATGGCCGGTATTTTTTTCTTGACATGGACCGGGGTAACCCTATATGTGATCTGACATGAATAATTTGTCAGCCTACAACTCCCCGACTGCCGGACGAAAGCTCAAAATGATGGAGAACTATATTGTTCGGTTCTGGTGGTGGCGCAATTTATCGGCGGTGGATGTAGGCGTGTAAGCGTATAACTACAGCCTGGCAAAAAGCAAGGCCCACCGTCGTAAGAAACGGTGGGCCTTTTGTGTTTTTCCAGGCATCTAATAATGACGGAGGTTTCGTCCATGAGAAATGTTTATTTACCGGAAGATCAGATGCCTAGGGAATGGTATAACATCAACGCCGACCTGCCCAACAAGATGCCCCCGCCGTTGCATCCCGGCACCGGACAGCCGGTCGGGCCTGATGATTTATCCCCGATTTTTCCCATGCCCTTGATCGAACAAGAAGTCAGCCAGGAACGATACATTAAAATTCCTGAAGCAGTTCTCGATGTTTACAAACTCTGGAGGCCCACGCCTTTGTGCCGGGCCGAACGGTTTGAAAAGCTCCTCGGAGCCCCGGTGAAAATTTACTATAAAAATGAGAGTGTTTCGCCGGCGGGCAGTCATAAGCCCAATACCGCCGTCGCGCAGGCCTACTACAATAAGATATCCGGCGTTCAGAAACTGGTAACCGAGACCGGGGCCGGGCAGTGGGGCAGCGCCTTGGCTTTTGCCTCTCAGCTTTTTGGTTTGAAGTGTCAGATTTTCATGGTCAAAATTAGTTTTACTCAAAAGCCGTATCGCAAGCTGATGATGGAAACCTGGGGAGCCAGATGCATACCCAGTCCGTCCACGGAAACCGCGGCCGGCCGAAAGATGCTGGAACAGAACCCGGATTCTCCCGGTAGCTTGGGCATCGCCATCAGCGAAGCCGTGGAAGCCGCCGTAACCAGCGCCAATGGCCTGACCAAGTATGCACTGGGCAGCGTTCTCAATCATGTGCTCTTGCATCAGACAATTATTGGTCTGGAAGCTCAGAAACAAATGGCTTTGATCGGTGAATATCCTGATGTAGTAATCGGTTGCGCCGGTGGTGGGTCTAATTTTGCCGGTCTTTCTTTTCCGTTTGTGAAAAATAAAATTGAAGGAAAAAATTTATTGGTCATCGCCGCGGAACCGGCTTCCTGTCCGACCTTGACCCGCGGCCCTTATGCTTACGACTTCGGCGATACGGTCCAGATGACTCCTCTACTGCCTATGTATACCCTGGGTCATAACTTTGTCCCGGCGCCCATCCACGCCGGTGGGCTTCGTTATCATGGTATGGCGCCTATGGTCAGCCAGTTGGTTCGAGATAGTTTGGTTGAGCCGCGATCTTATCACAACCTGGAAACATTCAAAGCCGGTGTCGATTTCGCTCGGACCGAGGGCCTTATCCCGGCTCCGGAAACCAACCACGCCATAGCCGCGGTGGTGGAGGTGGCTCGGCAAGCCAAGGAAGAAGGCAAGGAAAAAACCATACTCTTCAATTTCAGCGGTCACGGTTTGGTCGACATGACCGCTTACGAATCCTATTTTTCCGGACAACTCACGGATTATGTTTTGCCGGACGAAGAGATTCAACGCGCGCTAAAAGATATAGAGGCTTTTCCCAAACCATGACTTTTTTCCGCCCTAACCGGGTTTCCGTAATTCACTACTTGCGGGCATTGAGGCACGTAACTCCTGGCTGCAACGCTCGTTT
>JADFXS010000330.1:0-3381 GCA_015233515.1 Deltaproteobacteria bacterium
TCTGCGTTTGTATGTGGCTGGACAGACTCCGAAATCCATGGCTGCGTTTAGCAATCTGAAAAAAATATGCGAAGAACATATCTTCGAAAAATATAATACCGAGGTAATCGATCCATTGAAGAAACCCCAACTCACCGGCGGAGATCAAATCCTGGCCATTTGTACTTTAGCGAGAAAACTCCCTCCGCCCTTAAGAAAGATCATTGGAGATCTTTCCGGCCAGGCAAGCCTTCTCGTTAAACTGAACTTACGTCCAAATACATAAGATAACCGGGGGTTGGTGGTGGACCAGAAACACCAATGTTACGAGGCCCTCACCGTTGAGCTGCAAGAGGTTAGACCTAGGCTGAAAGAAGCCGAAGAGACGTTGGAAGCCATCCGCAATGGCGCCATGGATGCCTTGGTTATCTCCGGCCCGGAAGGTGAAAAAGTTTATTCCCTTGCGGGAACGGATGCTGTTTATCGAACTTTTTTCCAGACAATGGAAGAAGGTGCGGCTACGCTCAATCTTCAAGGCATGATCTTGTCCTGCAATCCTAAATTTTCAAAGATACTCGGATCACCTATTGAAAAAATTTTGGGCAATTATTTTCAACTTTTTATCGTTTCCGAGGACGTCCCGATGTTTATAACCGCGCTGGAGACAGCCGGCGTCGGAGAAGCCAAGGCGGAGATCAGCCTTCATTCGGAACGAAATGATATTGTTAATGTCGGCATGACCCTCAGCCGTTTACCTTCTGAACATGGTGAGTTGATTTGCGTTGTAATTTCAGACATCACCATGCGCAAGCGGGCGGAGGAGGCGCTGGGACACGCATACGATGAACTTGAGCAGCGTGTGGCGGCGCGAACCGAGGAGCTGCGGTTAGCCAATGAGTATCTAAGTTCAAAAATAACCGAGCGCAAACGGGCGGAGGAAGAAAGAGAAAAGCTTCAGTCCCAGCTGGCCCAAGCGCACAAGATGGAATCCGTCGGCATTTTGGCTGGAGGTATCGCCCACGAATTCAACAACATTCTCCAAGCCATTCTAGGTTACAATTCACTGATACTCATGGATAAAACAGATAAAAATCCAGATTACTCGAGCTTACAAGCCATCCAAAACGCGGCGCAAAGGGCGGCTTTGCTTGTGAAGCAACTCCTATTATTCAGCCGCAGGGTCGAAATCCAGCGTTGCCCCGTGGAGCTCAATCAGCAAGTTGAGCATGCCCGCCGGATATTGGGAAACACCATTCCCAAAATGATCGACATCGAGGTTAACCCGGGCAGCCGTTTATGGACTGTCTTGGCCGACCCGGTCCAAATTGAACAAGTGCTGTTGAATTTTGGGAGCAACGCCGCCGACGCCATGCCTGGCGGTGGAAAAATTATCATTGAAACCAAAAACATTACTTTGCACCAAGAGAACGCGACACACCATCCGGGAGTGGACCCGGGCAATTACGTTCTCCTGACTGTCTTGGACACGGGACACGGCATGGACCAGGAAACCGTCGATCATATTTTCGATCCTTTTTTCACCACCAAGGGGATAGGCAAAGGGGCCGGCTTGGGCCTGGCGGCGGTTTACGGCATCGTTAAAAGTCATGGTGGTTATATTACCTGCCACAGCTCGGTCGGCCAAGGGACTGCTTTCAAAATATACTTGCCGGTCATCGTCCTGAAAGATATTCCCGCGGACAAACCGTCGGAAGAAAAATTACCTAAAGGCGGAAAGGAAACCATCCTTTTAGTGGACGACGAGGAGGAGATCAGAGATTTTGCATCCACGGTGCTTCAACACTTCGGTTACACGGTTATCACCGCTACCAGTGGAGAAGATGCACTGAAAATCTATTCCAACAAACCCGATCAGATAGACTTGATCCTCCTTGATATCGGCATCCCAGCTATGGGTGGCCATAAGTGCCTGCAGGAACTACTGAAGATTGACAGATCCTCCAAGGTGGTCATCGCCGGCGGCTATTCCGTCAATGAACAGGTTAAAAGCACCTTGGAAGCAGGGGCCGCCGGTTATGTAAAAAAACCATACCTGTTGAACAACCTGCTAAGGAAGGTCCGTGCGGCGTTGGATGGCGAGGACTGACGATACCTGTTCGTGCGTATCTCACTCCGGAATAAACATCGCCGGGAAATGATCGACGTCCGCGTGGTCGCGGCGGGTCACAACGCGGACTTGACCTACACCGTCCCTTCACTTGCCAACCTGCTTTCCAAGGATAAACTTCTGAACTATGAAGTTTGCTGGGTGTTACGTGAAATGGCCAAAAAGAAAAAAAACGCCCGGGTGATCCTCGAAGAACTCAATAAGATCCAAGAAAAGAGCAAGCAGAAGATTCTTGAGGACGAAAACGTCATTAAAGTGGTCGACGAGTGCGAAAAGCAATTGAAACCCAAAAAACCGGTAGGAAATAAAAATGGACTGATGACCTGATTTAAACGGACATCACCAGGAGTAAAAATCTGCTTATGTTTAGCGCCGCGAATTCATGAAGCCAGGTATTTTCCCCGGTAATGTTGTGACCATCAGGGACGAATACCACCCCCGGGGTGAGATCATCATCGTCTTGGGTATCCGCGACGTTCATGTGTGGAATATGATTGTCAAATTCTGACAAGGCCTTGACATCGAAAATTGCCTGGCGTATGTTTAAATCCATGATGGATCGCGCGGGGTAAGCGCGGAAAAACAAAGGAAAATAATGACAACATCTCATTTTCAACATCGAGGGGATGCTTAAATGGCCATGTTTACAGCAATCATCCAAAAAGAAGAGGATATGTATGTGGCCAAATGTCCAGAAATAGGCACGGTCAGCCAAGGAATCACCATTGAAGAAGCCATAGAAAACATCAAGGAAGCCACAGAGCTTTATCTGGAAGAATTTAAGGCCCCTACAATAAGAAGACCCCTGTTGACGACTTTTGAAGTTGCCGGCGGTGGTCTTGTTACTTAAAAAAATTTCCGGCAAAGAATGTATCAGAGTATTATGCAATAAATTCGGCTTCCATGTTGCCAGACAGAAAGGAAGCCATATTGTACTGAAAAAAGAGACAACCCATGGAAAAATCGGAACGGTTGTCCCAAATCATGATGAACTAAAAATAGGAACATTAAAAAGCATTCTCGAACTGGCTAAAATAGATGAAGACGAATTTGCTGAACATATTTAAATATATGTTCAACAGGGTTGAGGAGCCGACAATAGGCTTTCCAATCCTTTTTCAAATGATCTTTAGCGAAAAATAAACATCTTACGCTATCTTATCAAGCTTCTGTAATCACCAGACTCCTAACCGGCTGCTGGTGAATCAGCTTTTCGAAACTGAAGTATTGCGCCTGTGGTCATCTCCTTTTCCATATAGAAAAGCGAGCGGTTT
>JADFXS010000330.1:3422-3932 GCA_015233515.1 Deltaproteobacteria bacterium
AAATCGTAAAGGCTGGTATGTCTCTAGCGCGAACCGGATAACTGTCGCTCCACCACCGCATAAGGAGGAAACGGGATGGCCCTGAACCTGGACGCCATCGGCAGGAAAATCGGACCCATAACCACGGAGGAATTTTGCCGACAATTCCTTAACATAGATGATAGAAAGCGGCTCGGCCTCGATTCGGCGAGGAACCGCCGTTAGAGCTTTAAGCCGCTTCAAGCCGTTACTTTGGGTTTATGGCCGGTCAGGCCAGGACTGTCAGCTCCTCCTCGACGATTCCTCGTAGGAGCGTCACCTTATAGCCGTTTTTTTCCATGGGTTTGGCATCCTTGACCGCTGCGTCCATGGCCTGGGTCACGGTCTGACGATCTAAACGGCGCCCCTGGATGGCTGCTTCGACGGCGACGGCTCGCCAGGGGATCGGGGCTACGCCGCTAAAGACCACCCGGCAGCTGTCCACCGTACCGCCTTTCAATCTTACCGCCAGAGCAGCTCCGGCCAGGGCGA
>JADFXS010000331.1 GCA_015233515.1 Deltaproteobacteria bacterium
ATTCCGTATCCGAGGTCGTCAATATCAAAGCCGACGACATCGAAGACACGCCGCCCTTTGGCGCTAAAGTCGATACCAATTTCATTTCCGGCCTGGCCAAGATTTCCGGCCGAGTGAAAATCCTGCTGGATATCGACCGAGTGCTCAGCGCGGAAGAATTGGGTGTATTTTAATCATCCGGAATATTGTTGTCGTGTCTCGAATCCATTATGATAGGTAGTAGAGAAACGTTTCGGAGAAAACTCATTATCATAACGGGTACTATCTCCGACGCTTGAAGACCCATGCTTTTCAGAAGCCGGCGACTTTGATCATGAATCTTGATAATAGCGGGCTTCCTCAACTGAATATCTGAAACTGGAAACAATCATGCGGAGGAGATCATGAATTGGCATTATTCTGTTGATGGACAATCATTTGGACCGATCAGTGAGGAAGAATTCCAGACGTTATGGCAACGAGGGACCATCGGACCGCACACCTTGGTCTGGCATGAGGGAATGACCGAATGGACGGAATATCGGCAGTTGACTCCCACCACGGAGGCCACCGTGGAACAAGCCGCCTGCGCCGAATGCGGTCGAACTTTTCCTCGGGAGGATATGGTCAAGTTCGGTTCCCAACTAGTCTGCGCCTCATGCAAAAATGTTTATGTTCAAAAGATGAAGGAAGGAGCCCTCCTTTCCGGGACCTTGAATTACGCCGGGTTCTGGATCCGGTTTGCGGCCAAGATCATTGACGGGATCATTCTCATGGCCGTGCAAACGGCTTTAACTGTCGTTCTGGCGTTTTCCAACGACAGCGAAGGGGGCGCCGGGATAGCCGTCCTCATCTACTTCGTGCAAATGATCATCGCCGCGGCATATGCCACCTTCTTCGTGGGCCGTTACCAGGCAACCATAGGTAAAATGGCCTGTCAGCTGAAAGTTGTTTATGAAGATGGAACACGGATTTCTTATGCCCGAGCTTTGGGGCGGCATTTTGCCGAGTATCTTTCCGGTCTGATTTTGGGCATCGGATATCTGATGGCGGCTTTTGACACCGAGGAACATCGGACCTTGCACGATCGAATTTGCAATACCCGCGTGGTAGGAAAATAACCTGGATGAAAATACGGGCGAGCGCATTGCCCGCAGCTTGCCACGGGGAGCTTCAATTAAAACCAAGTCACCCTCGGCCTTTGGCGCCGCCGACGATTGGGCAATGGCCGGTGTTTCCATTACCTGTCCGAATGATCTTCACCATTTATGGATGATTAATTACGAGGGCGTGTGATTAACTGTACCAAATGCCGTCAACCTTTAAGCGGCGACGTCTTCAGCCCGGTCGACCTGGTTGAGTGTCAGACTTGCGGCGCTCGGTTGCGGGTGGACGCTTTTCCCGCCATGCTGACCTCCCGAACAACCATCAAGTTAGACGATTCCTTCGTCTTTGATGATGAAGCCACATGCTTTTTTCATCCCCGGAAAAAGGCGGCGGTCTCATGTTCTTCCTGCGGACGTTTTATATGCCGGTTATGCGATGTGGAACTGGACGGTCAGCATTTATGCCCCACCTGTCTGGACACCGGCAAAAGAAACCATCTCATCAATAATTTAGTAAATAAAAGAACTCTTTTCGACAGTTTGGCTCTATACCTAGCCCTGTTGCCGATAATTTTTGTCTGGCCGACTATCATCACGGCCCCCATGGCTATTTATGTGGGAATACGTTACTGGAAAGCTCCGACCAGTATCGTCCCCCGACGAAAATGGCGTAACTGGGTGGCCGTGGGGGTGGCGAGCCTGCAGATCATTGTCTGGGTAATGGTTTTGTTCAAGGCCATTGACTGATCATTATTGGATGCTCGAATCATGATGGACCAGCCACCTCTACAATATCGCCGTGTCCCGGGTATAAGGCGGATTTCCTTTGGTTACGAAACCTTACACTTGGGACCTGACCACCTCCTCTCCGTCCGGGGCCGCGGCTGGGCGGAGGGTTATAAGCGTTTCTATTACCGGGACATCCAGGCGATCATCACTAGAAAAACATCGATCGGCATGGCCCAAAATATCGCCTGTGGTCTGTTGGCCGCCTTGTTTATGATTCCAGGGATTTTTGGCGACGATGTCGAATTCTGGGTATGGCTGATTCCGGCGGGTATTTTCCTTTTACTGCTGTTCATCAATTGGTGGCGGGGACCAACCTGTATTTGTCATATTCAAACCGCCGTTCAGACCGATAAACTGCCGTCGCTTCACCGCCTGAAAACGGCGGCCAAGGCCATCGAGGTTATTCGGTCATATATCGTCACCACCCAGGGACCATTGACCCAGGAACAACTTGACTCTCTGGTCCGGGAGGCCGGACCGCGGAAAACCAAAGGAGCGACCGGTCAATTTGGCGACAAAAGCGTTAGTCGCGGAAACATGCTGCACCTTTTTTTGTTCATTTTACTCCTGATCGATGCGATGTTTTGGTTTCTGGGCCTCATGAAAATCAATCAGGCGGGTTTGACCATGGTCGGTATGTTCGTCGGATTGGCTTTAGCGGCTCTAACCGCGGCGACTCTGGTCACGCAATACCGGACCGGGCTGGTTTCACGCCTCAACGCCTTGACCTGGGGCGCGGCCGGTTACGTAGGTTTCAATTTGGTTTATGGTTATCTTCTTTTTATCTATGCCTCGATCAAGAACCCAGCGGCAAGCGGCAACCAGTGGAAACTGTTGAAGACGGTTTCCGAAATCACGGCCAAGGATATCTCGTATCTGCCCAGGGTCCGCCTGCTTTTTCTTTTGGCGGCCTTGACCTTGGCGGTCTTGGGTTTGATTGTTTGGTGGTTGTCTCGCCGCATCAAAACCGCCTCAACCCCGACCAAGGTCCCGCCGGTTCCTCCGATCAACCAGCTTCGGCCTTACAACTAAGCGACCATGACCCAATTCAGTCGCCTGCGCTGTTTTCATCATCCTTCCCGCGAGGCCGCGGCCCGCTGTCTGGAATGCCACCGAAATTTTTGCCGGGAATGCGTGACCGAACATGAGGGGCGCCTGCTCTGCGCCACTTGTCTGGATAAAAGGCTCAAGCCTAAGCGGGAACGAAGTCGGCGGTGGGGAGCGGCTATCAGGATCATTCACCTTCTGCTCGGCCTGTGGCTGGCCGGGACTTTTTTCTATTACACCGGTCAAGCTCTAATGCAAATACCCGAATCGTTTCATGAAGGCACGATTTGGAACATGGACATGTGACATGGCGACACCATCTCATCATCTGGATCGTGGGGCCATTGACCTGGTGGAAGAAGCCGTTCACCTGCTTCGTATGACTTCGACCGGCGCCTTGGCCTGTTATTACCTGGGCGCCATGCCCTTTGTCCTGGGATTTTTATTTTTTTGGGCGGATATGAGCCGCAGCCCCTGGGCGGCCGACTATTGCGCGCCGACCGCCCTGGGACTGGCCGGTCTTTTTATCTGGATGAAATGCTGGCAATCGGTTTTTACCAACCGCTTGCTGATGACCTTGAATCGCGACCTGCAAGTCTCCCGATCTTTGCCGCGGACCTTCAAATTTCTGACCTTCCAGAGCCTGATCCAGGCCAGCGGGCTCTGGGTTTTGCCCGCGGCCTTGGTCGTGGCCATTCCTTTTGGTTGGGTCTACTCATTTTACCAGAATGTGACTGTCCTAGGTAACGGCGAGGATGAACGTTTAAACGACCTGATAAAAAAATCCTGGAATCAGGCCTGTTTGTGGCCGGCCATCAATCATCTGACTCTGTTCGTCATTTTTTTGTTCACTTTTTTTGTCTTCATCAATATGAACGTGGCGGTTTATTTCGTCCCTCATTTGCTTAAAGACCTGTTCGGCATCGAAACCATTTTTACTCGCAGCGGCTGGCATGTTCTGAATTCCACTTTTCTGATCACGGTTTTAGCTTTAACCTATCTGTG
>JADFXS010000024.1 GCA_015233515.1 Deltaproteobacteria bacterium
CTGATATAATTAGATAATCCTCGAAAATACCAGGGATTCTCTTAAACTCCAGTTAGACTCAAGGCCATGGCCGGACAGCTCGATTCTATCATGGAGCAGGCCGCTCAAAAAAATATGGACATCATATCAACCATGCGCATGCTCGCTGAAGCTGAAATCAATGAAAGACAGCAAAATTCCATCGCCCTCAGATGGAAGCAATCCAAATTGAACGAAAAGACCACTATTGACCGCTTTGACTTCAATCACCACAAATCAAGAAAGGAGCAGAAAACTCGGATTCTAAACCTGCTGAACCTGGACTTTCTCAAAAAGCACATGGATGTTATCCTGATCGGAAATCCGGGCACGGGCAAGACTTTCCTGGCTAAATGCATCGCCTACGCGGCGGTCAACGCCAATTTCAAAGTCCTCTTTACCTCTACCATAGATATGATCAACCATCTCATCGCCGCTGAAGCTGACCATTCCCTCTTGAGAAAGCTCCAATTCTATCACTCACCGGACCTCCTGGTCTGTGACGAACTCGGTTATCTTTCTCTGGGCCAACAAGGATCAAACCTCTTCTTCCAAGTTATCACTCATAGGCACGATCAAAAGTCGACCATACTCACGACTAATCTGCCATTTGCTGATTGGGGAAACGTTTTTGATTCAACCATGACCGCCACGGCGATCGCCGACCGACTCGTATACAACTCCGAGGTCCTTATTCTAGGAGGAAGCAGCTATAGAAGAAAGGAAAAATAAAAGACAAAAACAAATCACCAGGGGGCTAGGCCTATTGGGTTACCCCCAATCATTTCGTACGCCCTAAAAAAAGTCGGCGTGACGCATAGCTATGTACTTTTTAACCGGTGGCCCATTTCTAAACCGGCCATTTTGGCCCATTTTCTAACCGGCGGTAACAGTAATATGCTGATATCACAAAGATATTAAGAAATTACCCTTTTTGGGCTTTATTTAAGTAACTTGACGATAATTATACGTAATTACGTTTTCATTTTCAAAAGGCCAAAGTGTTACGAAAAAGCAATATTTTCTTCCCCAAAAGTCTTTCTAACAAATCGTCATCTGGAAATACCAGATATCATCATCATCTACTTCAGGAGGTTCTAGTTCGACCAGAAAAACGCCAAGCGATTCCCTTGTCCCCTGAGCTAATCAAAAACTAGCGGGACTTTCCTAAAAAAGTTTAATCCTGACCTTTGATTTTCTTCTTAACTTGTTGAAACACCAAATAAAAGTTGTTTTCGGCTGCAGCCAGACCTGTATACACAAACAATATTTATTAGATTTTATATAATGTCCTTATAATAAAAGGCTTGACATAGAAATATGAATAATGTATATACAAATCATGGCCAGCCTGCAGAAAGTCAAAGTCAAGGGGAAAACTTACTGGCGCATCGTTGTTTCCAAGAGGGTCAACGGTAAACCAAGGGCTATTCCTGTTCTTCATCTTGGAACCGCCGATCAAATCCTGGAACGGATTATGAGCGCCCCTCAGGGAATTCTTCGCCTTCAATCCTTTCAGCACGGCGATGTCGCCGCCCTCAAGCGTATGGCCGATGCCCTGGGCATAGTGGACATCATTAATCGCCACGCCGACCAAACCGCCCGGAAGATCAGCGTCGGGACAACCATTTTCCTGGCCGCCATTAACCGCGCCATTCGACCTCGATCCAAGCGTTCCTTTGCCACCTGGGCCAAGGGCACTTCCATCGGCCGGCTCTTCGATCTGGAGTTGGAGACCTTTACCAGTCAATTTTTTTGGGATCAAATGGAGGCTCTGCCCATCCAGGCCCTGGAACGAATCGAGGATGAATTAACCCGCCGGGTCCTCGATGTATTCAAAATCCGACTCTCCACCTTATGTTACGACACCACCAATTTTTTCACTTACATCGCCGGCGACAATCTGAAATCCACCTTGGCGGAGCGGGGACACAACAAACAGAAGCGGCGTGACTTGAAGCAGTTTTCCCTGGCTCTTCTGGTTTCCCGGGACGGGCAAATTCCTCTTTGCTCGCATGTTTATGAAGGCAATGAAGTCGATGTAGCCATCTTTCCAGACTCCCTGGCCCGGATGAAACAACGTCTCACCGGCCTGGCCAGTCCTTTGGATGAATTGACCCTGGTCTACGATAAAGGGAACAACTCCAGAAAGAATCAAGCTCTGATCGATGCCGCTCCTTTTTCCTACGTCGCTTCCCTGACCCCGAGTCATCACCGGGATCTTTTGGCCATCCCGGCTCAGCGATACACCCCTTTGGATACCGGGCCTCTGGCCGGCTTGTCAGTCTTTCGCTGTCAAGACAGCATCTGGGATAAGGAACGGACCCTGGTCCTGCTTATCAGCGAAAAATTAAGGCAAGGTCAGATTCAAGGCTTTGACCAGCAACTGATAAAACGATTACGTGTTTTATATGAGTGGAAGCGGACCCTGGCGAAACCGAACAGCGGACCGAGAAGCCTGGAAAACGCCAGAAAGCGGATCGATAAACTTTTAGAAGGCCAGCATATTAAAGAAGTATTGAAAATTGAGTATCATTCGCTGCGAAAAGGAGAAGCGCGCCTGACCTGGGAGCTTGACCGCCAAGCCAAAACTTACCTGGAAAACGAGGTTTTCGGAAAACGATTTTTGGTGACCGACCGTGGCGATTGGGCCACGGAGGAGATCATCGCGGCATACAATGGCTTGAGCCAGGTGGAAGCGGCTTTCCGGCAGCTGAAAAACACCGAGCATCTGGCGGTCCGGCCGCAATATCATTGGACCGATCAAAAGGTCCGGGTTCATGCTTTTATTTGTCTTTTGGCTCTGCTTCTAACCAGATTGCTGGAAAGAGAAGCCAAAAATCTCGGCTTTTCCATCTCTTCAAACGCCCTCTTGGAAAAGCTGGCCACTATCAGATTGGCTATGGTTCTGCGGCCAGCCGGACAGCAGGGTGGACGGCCCAAAACGGAGTGGATCATCGAACAAAACGAGGATACTTCCGCTCTGGATTTATTCCATCAACTCGTCCCTCAAGAATAGTCGTTTGTATATACAGAATTATCGTACATAACTTATTGTTATCTATTGATATTTTATCGTTTTTAGCGCACTGCTTTAGGAAACTCCCGCTAGAATCGGGAGCTTAAGCAGGATTGCGAGAAGACGGCCAAGCACATCTTATACAAAATGGCTCTTCGCTGTTTGGAGTGAGTAAAATTTAAGGCCCATGTCGGCCTGGATAGCGTTACACAGGCTGAGGCGCCGTCAAAGCCGAGCCCTTCGGGTGCCTTCGACAGCCTTGACTACACCTTTTTGCCCGTGCTTTCTATCAGATAGGCCGACGGCGGGAGGATGGCCCCGACCTCTGGCATAAGGATTAATTCCAGGGCTCGGGTCAACGAGATCTGGAAGGCAAATCCATGACCCATTTACTTACCACTTGAAACAGCGAAGAGGCTACAAAATCAGCCAAGCCCACCTTAATCTGAAAACTATGATCTGCGACGACAACTTGTATTCCAAACATCCCTTCATCGAGGAACTCAAATCAGCCCGAATGTCTTTTATCTAGGTCGACAAACCCGCCGAACACAAAATCTTGTTCGAATGAATTACCGAGTTTCTGACCATGAAAGAAAACACGATCTTTGAAATCATAGATCGGGAAAAAAAGCTTTACCGCTATGAATGGGTCAACGGCGTTCCCCTAAACGGTTCCTCCAAATCCGGCCATGTCTGGTTCTTAGAATAAATAATAAACGGAAAAAAAGGGACGATCACCACAAAACTTGGGTAACGGATGTGGAGATCGACCGGCATAATGTCAATGATTTGGTCAAGGCCGGACCTGGCAGGTAAAAAATAAATTACCAAGCATCTAACACTTTGAAATATCAGGTGTAACTCATCGACCGTAACCAAGGGCTCTGGAAAAGCAACCTTTCGTATATTTTCATTTTCCTCAATCTGTTGGCCTTCCTGGCCTATCAAATTTTCGACTCGACCAACGAATATTATCAACGCATCCGAGCCAAATTCTCTCTGAAGGTCGAATCTGGAACCAATTGCCCTGTGCAATCCGAAACATCATTTTTCAGTTTTGGCGAGAACTGATGACTTTTCTCTTTCACCCGGACCATATGGCGCCATCATTTTAGCCCCCACCTCCAGGCGGACATGAATCTCGTGATAAAACTTCCCGTGGCTCTGTCCAGCCGACGTCGGGTTTTTCTCTTAAGCTTGGATGGCTATGAAATTAGAGTGGAAAGCTGATATTTTTTTCAAACCACCTCGAATAATAACAAAATTTTCCTGCGACATTCTTTTCGGGCATAAGACGCCACGTCATGAATTTGCTTGTCGCTGAGGGTACCACCTCATAACAACTCACAGAGAATCGCTGACAAGGTGTTCTATCAATTTATTAAATATTGTATTATAATCCACAGTATGAAAAAATATCGATCTATTGACAAGCCAGACCTCACGCCTGGGATATAATGACGTCGTAGGGAAAATAGAGGAAGGATAAACATGATTGAAAATAAGAAAATTTTTATTACCGGCGGCGCCGGCTTCATCGGCTCGACTTTGGCCGGTTGTCTTTGCCAGAATAACAAAATAATTTTATATGATAACCTTTCCAGAAACTCCATACAGGATAGATCGTTCCAGAACAATCCCAACATAGAACTGATCAATGGTGAAATATTGGATCAAGAGGCTTTGAGTCGATCCATGGCAGGAGCGGACATTATCGTGCACTGTGCGGCTATTGCCGGGATAGACACGGTGATAAAAAGTCCTGTGACCACCATGCGAGTCAACATGGTGGGGACCGCCAACGTGCTTGAAGCAGCGTCCCGACTTTCCAAATGTGACAGAGTGGTCTGTTTTTCTACCAGTGAAGTTTTTGGCCAACACGCCTTTTGTTCCAGTGAAAGCGATAAAACCGTCATGGGGCAAGTCGGGGAGGCTCGTTGGACTTACGCTGTCAGCAAGCTGGCCGGGGAACACCTCGGGATTGCATATTTTCAGGAAAAAGGATTACCTGTAACGGTTGTCCGGCCATTTAACATCTATGGCCCAGGCCAAGTCGGCGAAGGCGCGCTCCGAATTTTTATTCAACGAGCGATTAGGAACGAGACCATCGAAATTCACGGCAACGGAACTCAAATCAGAGCATGGTGTTATGTCGATGATATGATCGAAGGGCTTATTCTGGCCCTAAGCCATCCCCGGGCTGTCGGGGAGTCTTTCAACATCGGTAACCAACGGGCCGTGGCCACTATTTACGGTCTGGCCAACACCGTGATTCGAATTCTCGAATCCAAATCCAAATTGGTATTCACAAACAAGGATTATGTAGATGTTGAGTTGCGTGTGCCTGCTGTTCTTAAAGCCAAGGAGCTATTGGGATTTGAAGCTAAAATCGATCTTGACGAGGGCATACGACGGACTGCCGAATACTACAGAAGGTTTATGTAGTAAATGACCGAAGCAATGGCCTTGGAAACCTTACGCCAGGCTGGTAATTTCAATCCTCGGCGGATGGCGGACTTGATGCGGGCGACAATAACCCGTATGAAACTTGACCTTTCCGCAATGACAATTCTGACCGAGGCGGCCAGCGGCGTCTACTCAGTAACTCCGGTTATAGCCGCGCTGGCCGGCGCTAAAAAAGTTCTGGCGGTCACCCGGGAGTCGAAATTCGCCACCGTCGCGGAGGTGATGGCCCAGACCCGAGCCATGGAGGTTCTATGCGGTTTAGAAGAAAATCGTGTGGAAATTCATAATCGACGCACCCTTGATTTATTTGCTCAGGCAGACGTGGTGACCAACCTGGGCTTTGTAAGGCCCGTGGATGAAGAGGCGGTGGCCGCCATGAAAGCCACCGCGGTCATCTCACTTATGTGTGAAAGCTGGGAGTTAAGACCCGGTGATGTGGCGCTAGACGCCTGCCGAAAAAAAGGTGTTCCGGTCCTTGGGGTCGATGAGGACCATCCGGACGTCAGAGTTTTCGAATATTCAGGTCCGCTCGCGTTAAAAATGCTCATCGAGGCTCAAATCGAGCTACACAAAGCCCTGGTCGTCATTATCAGTGGTGACAAATTCGGGTTGACCATCGCTCGTTATCTGGCCAAAGCCGGGATAAGTTCTTATTTATATACTTCCTTGGTTGAGGCGCGTGATGATGTCTTGGCCAGGGCCGACGCCGTCCTGATCGCAGATTATTGTCGGGAAAACGAGGTTATCGGTCAAACAGGAGATTTTACCGCCGAAGAATTTGTTCAGGCGGCTCCACTGGCTACGGTGATACAATTTGCTGGCTCGAATGATGTGGAAGGCTTAAGGAGACAGGGGGTAATTCCATACCCCGACGCCAAACTTCAAAGTTGGCGTATGGCTCAAACTTTAGCTTCCCTGGGCCCCAGGCCGGTCATTGAACTGCATACCGCTGGTATAAAAGTGGGAGCAGCCTTAGCTCAGGCGAGACAAATGACATCGGATCCGGCCGAAATTATCGCTTGGGCTTCAGAGCATAGTCCATCCCAAATGGTTTAATTTTTATGTAAGAAAGCCCATATGGCGATCCACGAAAGTGAAGCTAAGGTCTCTTACCAGGTAAGACCTTGGGGTGACGCCTAGTCCACCTCGGTTATGTGATCATCAGTCGGAATATGCAGAAATTTTAGCCACGGTCAGTATTGGTGAACGAAGCTGTTTTGAGTTTTAAATTGAGGGTCACTCTCACACTGGGGCAATGTTTTTGGTAAATCGCGGTTGCTAATACACCTAAACTGGGATATCAACAGCATCCAATGACGATTCAATAAAAAGATTGAGTCGTTAGAAGCTGTCTCAAAAAAAAGATAGTATTTCCATGGGAAATTCTTAATGTATGCGGAGTCGACTTATCGGATGACCAATAAACGCGAGGCGAACTCTTAATTCCATCTTCCGCTGATCGATTTGACCAATGAGGGAGTTTACTAAGGAAGCAAGATGAAGCGCCTGATGGGAGCCTGGATACCCAAAAAAAATTGACAATTTTTTAAGATTCTGATAAAGATAATGTAAACGAATTTGATTATATGATGAGTAATTAGATGTGATCTATAAAGTATGCTTTTGAGTTATCATGGAGCCAATTAGTTTTAAAGTCCTAGAACATTTGCTTGTTTACCGATATTCATTCATTGAGGCAACTTAATGGCTTTTTTGAGTCCTGCAAAATTATGGTCCGATAGTGCCGCCACTATTCGCATTCTATATAATCATAGGAAATTAGCGTTAGAACTCGCTAAACGTGATTTAACAGACAGATATGCCGGTCAGTTTTTAGGCATATTGTGGGTTTTTGTGCATCCCATTATTCTTATTTGTATCTTCTTGTTCGTCTTCGCTTACGTGTTCAATATGAAAACACAAGGGACCACGCTAACCACTCCTCTGGGCTATTCCATCTATCTTCTCTCCGGATTGTTGCCATGGATGTCCATCCAAGAAGGGCTTGGAAGGAGTCCTGTTTCCATCCTGAGTAACGCTAGTCTCGTCAAGCAGGTGATCTTTCCTTTGGAAACCTTACCCGTCAAAGTCATCCTTTCAACGCTGCCGTCCCAAATCGTGACAATATCCGCGCTGCTCTTATATACGCTTATAGACTCTAAATTTATTTCCTGGACCTATCTTCTCCTGCCTTTTTTAATAATAGGCCAGATTTTTCTAGTCACCGGCGTCGGCTTGATTCTATCGGCCATCGGCGTGTTTTTTCGAGATTTAAAAGATTTTATTCAAGTTGCTCTGACTGTAGGCATGTACACGACGCCTATTTTCTATTTCCCGGAAAGCGTCCCTAAGCAAGTTAAGCTGATCCTGTATCTCAATCCTTTTACTTATGTGATTCAGTGCTTTCAAGATGTCTGTTACTATGGTGAAATCGCGCATCCAAGGGCCTGGGGTGTATCTATTGGGCTCACCCTTATAAGCTTTATTTTTGGTTGTCGAGTATTTCAGAGATTAAAAGTATATTTCGGGAGCTACCTATGAGTGGCGACAATAATATTGCCATTCGGGTAATTAAATTATCCAAACTGTATAGGCTTTATCAAAGACCTTCGGACATCTTCTGGGAACAACTGCTTTCTCGTAAACGTCACCGAGACTTTTGGGCTTTACGCGATATTTCCTTCGAGATCGCCAAGGGTGAAGTGGTAGGCATCATAGGCCGTAATGGAGCTGGGAAAACGACTCTTTTACGAATAATAGCCAACACTCTCGACAAAACTTCTGGAGAAGTAAAAGTTCGGGGTCGGGTTTCGGCCCTCATGGCCTTAGGGGCCGGCTTCAATAACGAACTTTCCGGTCGTGATAACATCCTTATGGGCGGCCTTACCCTTGGGATGACTCACTCCGAGATCAAATCCAAAATGGACTCGATCATAGATTTCAGTGGTATATCTTCATTCATCGATCAGCCTCTTAAAACCTATTCCAGCGGCATGGCGGCCCGGCTGGCTTTCAGCACCGCCATCAGCATCGAACCGGATATCCTGATCATCGACGAAGCGCTTTCAACCGGGGACATGGCTTTTAACGCGAAAAGCTACGCTAAAATGCGAGAAATCGCTAAAAGCGGCGCGACGGTTCTTTTTGTGACTCATTCGTTGCAAAGTATTTATGAGCTTTGTAACAGTGCAATTTTGCTAGAAAAAGGCCATATCTTACAGATGGGCGACCCCAAGCAGGTAGGTTATGCCTATGAAGAGATCATTTATGGCGAAATGGCTGTGGCCAACAAAAAAGATCAGCCGGTTTATACTGTAAAAAGTGAGGTTGAGGATGTTAGTAATATCACTGTAGAAGAAAATAAAGATGATCGAGATGAACAAACGGCTAAAGTATTATCGGTATGTGTTATCGACCAAAAAGGTCGTATGGTCAACACAATGGACCAGGACCGAGATTATATAATAAGAATTAAGGTTCGTTGCTTTAAAGCCTTTAAATCTATTTCCATTGGATATCGCATTGAAACCCACACCGGAATGGCGATGTACGTTTGTTCGACTGCTAATAATGGAGTTGACGTTTCAGCACCTAAAGATACTACTATAACTGTAGATTTTAGCTTTTTATGTAATCTTGCCACTCAAATATACCTGATTTCCGCCGGCGTGGGAGAAAATTTAAGTGGTGTAGAAAATTACTATCATTTCAATATGATTCATTTCTTAACCGAGGCTTATATCGTAACTGTAAACAACCTTAATGTTTTTGGCGGCCTAATAGACCTTAAGAGCAAGGTGCTGTCAATAACCAAAGATTAACTTTTTCCCTACGCTTTGGTATCTAAATGCCAAATTTTTAGCATAAGTGCTAAAGCGGAGTTTGATTATATTGATTATTTAGAAGTTGATAGGGTTATGCTACAATATGATTATATCTTTCGTTATCGGACAGTTTCACTACCTAAGCTTTCCGGATGCCTTTGCGAGAGACGAACGGATTCAACTATATGAAATTTTTGACTCTAAGTAAATATCAATAATATTACTACCGGTAAATTATTGATAAATTAAAATATAGAAAGTCTAATTTTTTAACTGATATCGATTTAGGGGAATAGGATGTCAACATTCTATAGAAATATTTTATATTTTTTTACACATCGACACGTAGAATTTGGTGCTAAAATTAGAGGTAAGGTTAGTCTAGGGCGAGAAGTAAGTCTAAAATCCGGCTGCGAGATAGATAGTGATACAAAGGGATCTATCACTATTGACGATTTTTCTTGTATCCATAGGGATTCACTAATAATATCCTATGGAGGAGATATATTTATCGGTAAGTACACTACAGTTAATCCATTTTGCGTTTTGTACGGCCATGGTGGATTGAAAATAGGAAACAATTGTCTGATTGCTACAGGTTGTGTTATGATTCCAGCCAATCATTTATTCGCTTCTATCGATATACCCATTGATCAACAAGGCGTTAGTAAAAGAGGAATTACAATAGAAGATGATGTTTGGCTTGGAGCTCATGTTATAGTCCTAGATGGAGTAACGATCGGGAAAGGATCAGTCATTGGTGCTGGAGCGGTTGTTTCAAATAATATACCTCCATACTCAGTTGCTGTAGGTGTGCCGGCTCGTCCAATCAAAAATAGGACCGATATTAATAATGAGTAGCCTACCGGCCTTACTTTAGAGCCAACGGAATCTCCTATCGGCCGACAGTTATGAAATCTCATGATTTCCCAGGTGTTACTATTTTAGATATAAATCAAAGCAATTTTATTCCAATTGGCTCAAGGATGCCAAGTATAATATGGTGCGGCTGGATACCTAACTGTAAAAGTGAAATGATACTTGGTAAATTTGGACTACATTCAATAATTTGATATGCCGATTGATAACATATAACTAATTTATATTAGTGACTGCTAATCTCTAATTACATGCTATATCGAATAGTAGTAATCAAGGTTAAGCATAAATACGCTGCAGATGAGCTGGGTTTGGATAACATGTATCGAAGACTCGAGAGTCAAAGCCGCGCAATTTTGACTGCTTAAAAAGATAGGCAGTAGCGCCTAAGGTAACATCCGTAATAGTATTATTAGTGATTTCTCCGTGCTCTGGAGAAATATTAATGCGTTTGATGCCTAATTGCTCGGCTAAGTCAAGAAAGCCATCAATTTCTTGGATAGTGTTATTGTAGCGACAAACAATATATTTTAAAATAATATTATTCGCATTGATCCGTGCATAGTTTCGTAAATTTTCAATGACCGTGAAAAAATTGTCCGACCCTTTAATTTTGCGAAACGTGGCGGGAGTACTGCAGTCCAAGCTGCACTGTAGAGTGGCCTTGTCTCTTAACCCGTGGGCCAAGGCTGCAGAAAAGCGCAAACAATTGGAATTTACGAGATTAGTAAAGCCATTTTTATCGAGAAACTGAAGTAATTCTTCGAATTCAGGCAGAATAGTCGGTTCACCAGTACCCCAGTCAACTGCGGGCTCAGGATGGATAAAGCCTAAAGCTAATAGCTGGCTTAGCGGGGCTATTGCAGAATAACGTTGCCGGTTTTTTTCCTGATTATTTTCCGGATGCCAGAAGTTGCAGTAAATGCATCGGGAGTTGCATAGCATTCCATGGTGCAAGGCAATGTATCTAATTTTTTCTTTATGATTAGGCAGCGTGTTGAACTCCTGCAAGTTTGTGCAGTCAAGACAGGGACTTATACCCTGGCTTATCTCTTCTTGTGTTTTACGACGCATCTGCAGAAATGATTCAAGTGGAAAATCCCCTCCGTCATAAGGGATTGTCGGGCGTACGTGACTGGGCGCACAGGGTTGTATAGAATCCATATTTAGAACAAGACCCTGATACAGCATACTGCAGCTAAGATTTGTAGTCATATCAACCCCCGATAAAACCTTTAACTCGACTTCAAAGCGCCGGCATTATTACATATTTTGCTTAAAATCATTGAATTTATTCTACTGATCTACAGTTAATGGAATTTTAATAAAAAAGTCGATAGTGAGTACTCAATAGCTGGGATCAGCGAATCGGTTGGGTAGCTTATGAGCGTCATTAGGCAAATTAGAGAAAAATATAGATAAATCAGATAATCCTGCCATCTTGTCTTCCTCTCGGGGCCTATCCTGCGCCGTTACTTTCACCAGCTTCACACATTACTCAGATCAGCGGTCTATATCTAAAGTTTTCTTGGCATTTTGTCAAGCTACAAACTTTTGATCTAGAAAGAGACGGTCTTTAAGAAATATTGCTTTAGAAGTAATAAATTACAGCTTATTATCAGAACGTAAGTTTTAATCTACTAATCAATGTTTATTTTTGAAATGATAACCAAATATTTTGTATTTTATACGGGGTTGTAAAGCTTGAAAAATTGGACTTTGATTTCTTTGGTTGTGGCATACTGTGGAATTACAAATATTTTAAATATGCGATAATGAATTCAGTCCAGTTAACACTCATAAAGTTAATTGTTACCGAATGCTCAAATATAGCTTTGCTTCTGACATATGGAACAGAGCATAGCTTTTAGCTGAAGTTTCCTGGATGAAAAACGACAGTTATTTGAAAAACAGCTAAAAAAGCGAAATCACGGTCAAAGTGGTAGCGACTAAAAATAACAGAATTATTTTGAAAAAGCAGCCCCGGTGAACCGGGGCTAAGCATCTGAAAAGGCAAGGCTTGCGGATAGCGGGTTCCAAGATCGGTGATTTCGGGTGCTTTTGACGATCAAACGGCAAAGCGAAGACAATCGGTTGCAAAATTCGCGAATCGCGAATACAATATGTCCATGATTTTGAAGCCACAAGATATAGTTATTCTGCTGAAACGGGTCGTCATGGATGAAAAGTCCCGCGATAACAGTGTGTTATATTCTCTAAGGGGCGGCCGCTGACGTATAATTCCCTGGCCCATGAATTGTTCATAAGCCCTGCTGAAGTGCATGCCGGCGTCATACGCGCATCGAAGGCTGGCCTGATGAATTTGCCAAAGCGCATCCCGGTGATAAAGGCCTTGGAAGAATTATTGATCTGCGGTGTCAAATATATTTTTCCGCCCGATAGAGGAGGAATGACGCGTGGTTTGCCCACTTCCTTCGCCGCCCCGCCTCTGAACCGGGAGTTTTCACTGCCGGACGAGCCTTCGCCTGTTTGGCCCTACTCGGAAGGGCCAGTTCGAGGACTGGCTTTTTCGCCGTTGTATAAAACCGTGCCCCAGGCTGCGAATTACGATTCGCGATTTTACGAAATCCTGGTTCTGGTGGATGCAATCCGAGATGGGAGAGCCAGAGAAACGGCTCTGGCCGTTAAAGAACTGAAGCGCCGGCTCGGGACAGTATGAAAGATAAGATTCGGAAAAATATCGAAATGATCGCATTTGTGGCCCAAAGATTGGGCGGTTCGGCCACCGGTCAGGTTCCTACCCTTCAATCCATTCTCAAATCATCGAGGAACTCCGAAACCGGTTCGACGCCGGTCACCAGCAGATGATCACGGGCGCGGGTGCAGGCGACATAAAACAAGTGGCGTTCCGTATTGTAGACCTCCTCCAAATCCGAATCATCGGTCGCGGTCTCGATCCTTTCCTGCGAGGGGATGATTTCATCGTCACAGGCCATCACCGCCACGGCCCGAAACTCCAGTCCCTTGGCCAGAAACATGGTGCCGAGGGAAACATGGCCGCCGGTTGTTTCAACCTTCTCATCCAGAATTTTGCATGGGAAACCGGATTTCTCGACGGCGGACTTGGCCGTCGCCAGTTCGACGGGCGAACGCACGAAAACTCCCATCTCATGGGGAAGAACCCCCTTCTTTCCGAGCCCAACGAGCCATTTCCCGGCGGTTTTGATTTCATCCTCGCGGCATTTCAACGCTAAAATAGTAGGGGGTGGGCCGTTGAAGACCGAAATCGTTCCTTTCCGTTCTTCCTTATTGCCGTCCACGTCGGAGAGCTCCGGACCCAACAGTCGGTCGGCTTGAGTGCGAATCTGGTGAGAGGTTCGGTAATTGATTCGTAGAGTCCGGGAGCGACCCCGAATATCGACTCCGAGGGCTTTCCAGGAAAAGGGTTGCTGAAAAATCCTCTGGCCAAGATCCCCGGCAAAAAAGAGGCAATTCAGTCTATCCGCGCCAAAAGCCGCCAGGAACCGCAGTTGAGGCACGCTCACATCCTGTGCTTCATCAATAACGGCAAAATCGAATGACGTTTTGGTTGTCGCGGTCAACAAGTCCGCTAATCGATTAAATAGGTAGGCAAAGGTGATCAATCCTTCATCCTTCAGGCGAGAGCGGACCTGTTCGAATATAGACCATAATAATGCCCGTTGGTTTTCAGGCAAACGCGTCTTTCGACCAAGTCTTTTGACATCACGGTAGGCTTCCCAGGTGTCAAGCTGCCAGGCGTCCACGATTTCTTCCCACTCAGTCCAAAGAAAATGCCTGGCGAATTTCTGCCCGTCGACCGATCTGGCCACATCCACCAAAACTCGTTGAAGATGGTCGCGATTGGCGATTTTCGGGCGGCCGAAATGGAATTCGTAAAGACGAAGGCCAATCGTGGTGATGGAATGGACTTCCAGGCGTTCACCAATACGCGGCTCGTTGCTGATCAGCCTTTTCAATTTCGCTCTCAACGCGTTGGCCAGAGTGTCGGAAAAGGTGGTCAGCAGCACTCTGGCGTCCGGATTGGCGCGGGCCAGAAAAACAGCTCGATGAAGAGCCACAATAGTCTTTCCCGTGCCCGCCGACCCCGAGACCCTCGCCGGGCCGTTATAATCCCGTTCGACCAGTTGCCTTTGCTCTGGATGCAGAAATATGGTCCACTTTTCCCAGGGATACTCAAGCGCCCGCTCCAATTCTTTAAGGTTGCTCATTACCCGAAAACGACGCTGGGCGTCAGGGTGCTCGAACGGGCTCACTTTAGCGTTAATCGATGCAAACACAGGCGGAGCGACTCCGACAGCCAAGTCCAACAACGCTTCGGCGGCCTCTTGAGGCAGATGGTCAGCCAGTTCAAGCAGAGTGTCTTCATCGGCGTAGCGAACATCGTCCAACCATTCAATCGGCACCCCATAACCCAGCAATCGATCCTCGGACACTCCGAGAAACAAGGGTGGTTTGCCCGGCGCGGTTTTAATTTGCTCGATATACTTGGGAATTATGAATTCCTTGACTGTTTCTCTAATCTCAACCAATTGCGCAGCCCCGGTCTTGGGATGAGTTTCGAGCTTGCGCCGTTCGGCCCATTGATAAGCGTCGTCATGATGATCGACGTAACATAGAAGCAGACTGTCATCGGTCTGGTGAACGATCAGTCGAATGTCGCTGCCGACCCGCATCGACCGGAAATTGGGATCCTTGGCCTTATTGAGTTTATGGAACTGCAAACCCGGATGGGCCGGATTGATCTGGAGGTCAAAAGCCGTGGTCTTGACCAACTTTTGTTCTTCGTTGGTCAGTTTGGCCAGACTGTCGGTAAACGTTTCGGCGATGCGAAATTGCATGACCACCTTTAATGTGTTCCTTCCCTGATTGTTACTGCTTGGTCAGTTTGGGCCCGACGTAGACAACATAAAAAGGTTTGTCGTATCTGATCGGCCAGGAAAAATGGATACGCAACTGTGGCGTCTGAACTTTTCCGTGCCAAGGGCAAAACAAGGATTGCGCCGGATTACCGGGATGTTTGAATGTTAATCGACTTTTAAATTTCAGTTTCTCGTCATCGGACGAATCGGTGAACAAAGCGCCATGCCCACCTTCCCCTGATTCACCTGTAAAAAAATCTTTGTATATTTTGTGCCCTTCGGCAGTGCGTTGGCCATTTTCGTCAAAACAAGATTTTAACCGATTTAAAGTGTTAAGCAGAAAAACAATCCGTTGGGCCGCGCTTCGGCTGAAAGGATGACCAACCAGAGCCCTGAAGGTATCGTCGGCAAAGGTTAATTGTCTGAATCGAGCGATAGCCATTTCCTCTAATTGATCCCATGTTTCGATTAATGTAGGTGCGGTGTTAAGAACACCTTCCATATCTTTTATTTTCCAGTAGTTAAAGACGTTTACTGTCACGCTGTTCATGTCTGATTTCAAAGTTACGGGTATTGGGGTCGATAGCCATTTGGAAGGATCCAGGCTCACAAGTCTACGATCGATTTCATTCAAGCAACACCAACCGGCTTCCCCCAAAGCCTTATCAGTAACTATCTCCCCCCTACACTCCAACCAGTCATCCGGGCTGTGACCGCGAACTTCGTCCCAGAAAGGACCGGCCCGGGTGATCCAAAGCATCAAGACTCGCCGCTCTGAAATGGTTAAGGACTGGTTGACCGCTTGAGAGAGACTCATATCGGGCGTCACCTGCGCCTGAACTATATTTTTGTGGCAATAGAGTTCCCGGCCAAAGCTGGAAATAAGCGTACGAATAGTCATGGTCCGGTTGATACTCTCACGGAATGTAGCCAGATCATGAAATTGACCATGAAAGGAGAGGTCATTGATGATGAAATCCACTTCACTGCCCCCAACCCGCGAAGTAATTCATGTCCTTGTCGAACTGGTCAAAAAAACCTTCCGGCCATTCATCGATATTGCCAGAGCGATCCAATTGTGGGCTGATGACTTGGCTGGCTTTATCCATTCGCGAGCGGAAAAAATGAATACTCACCTGTTCTGGCCCAAGGTTTCCAGCTTTTACGGACCGGCGAATTCCATTAAGGACATGATCGCTATGGGTCTCGACAATAACCTGTAGTCCGGCGCGGACTGCCTCGGCCAAAAACTGCCCCATCAAAGCTTGTCCCGCCGGATGCAGATGGACTTCCGGATTTTCGATCAGAATTAGATCCCCTTCATTGGCGGAAATAGCCGCGACAATGATAGGCAGTACCTGGGTAAGACCAAACCCGCCATGAACCGGACGATGAAAATCCGTATCTTTTGAAGTCCGCAACCCGAGGATGATCGCATTGGCCTGGGGCACTTGCTGTAAAGTCAAACCGCACCCTGGAAAAAATTTCGCCATTCGCTCCTCCACCTGACGGAGTCTTGTCGAGGGTGCCCCTTCCAATACCAATCCGCGGAGTGCTTGTTCATCCCGGCCCCAATGCAAGAGACTCAAGGCATATTCACCCGTAGGCCCGACAACATCGGCAACCTGGATATCTTCTAGGGAATATACTTCACGGGGGCCGACACGTTCGGCGGTGATGTAGCTAAGCCGTTTTAATCGCCTACTCAATGACCAAGCGAGTTCATCGGCTTCAGGTGGTAACAGATATCGCAATTTGTCAGGCTGCTGGTATAGTTCATAACCAATATTAACGCTATCGACCGCCATGGACATCTCGGAGCGATCCCCGCTAAAGATCCATGCATATGGAATTTCATCGTCGACTATGGATATTTTAAAAGTCGTGCGGCCATGCACCTTGTCAACCGTGTCGGAAACCGTGCCCAACCTGATTGAATCACCATTAAGCATGAGCCTGGTCGACCACTCGTATTCTTTTATGGTCTGATGGAGCAGGACCAAGGCTTGGAGGACTGTTGATTTGCCTGAAGCGTTAGAACCGGATAACAAGGTCAGTGGGGACAAGGGTAATTTCAATAATTCGAAACATTTGAAATGATGCAGATCGAGACGGCTAATCACCTAACACCTCCCGGATCTTCTTTTCAGCTTCCTCAAACCGGCAATTGACTTTACGAGTGTCGTTCGTTCCGGAGGTTATGGCACTTATGAACAGTTCGTTTTTCAAAAGGTCTGAAAAAGCTTCTTTTAGTTCGTTTCCATGTGTTATTACTATTTCCTTTGAATAGATTGAGAGACCGGTGGACATCACGTCCCAAAGCGAAGCGTTGATAACGCTGCGTCTGGTCTGGCCTATTACCCATTTCCTAAAAGCATGCTCCTGGAAAATCTCGTAATTATTAAAGAGGCCATTCCGGAATTGCCTAGAAAGGTCCTTCAGAGCCTGCGATTCGAGTTTATTTATGGTCACCAGCGCCTCGGCAAGAAATTCATCCATATCGCCCTTGTATTTTTTTCGTTCCAAAATTTGAAACGCACAGAATCGGTTAACGAATTCCCTATCCCTCATGGTCCTGGTATTTAGACTCTCTCCAGTAGCTTTCAGGAAGATTTCCGTCGACGCTTCTTCTTTTAAAAAAAGAGTTGCGGGCCCCATATAGAGGCTGTTTCTCATCTGTTGACGAGTCAGGGGAACGCCGCTGTTCACTCTTTCGAAAATGTCCAGCCTGGCGCGTTCAGGCACCTTGGCGTCTATGATGTACAAAACCAGGTTGCAGTCTTCCACACGATTCTGAAGCTTGGGAGAAAGGTCTGTGAAGCGTTTTTTATCCAATTCAGACCGTTCCGGAAGTTTGAGGTATAAATCGTTTTCCACAAATCGTTTAAAAGTCGAAAGCCGCTGCAAACCATCCACCACAATCATCCGTCCACGCTCATCCTCGGCCAGATAAAAAACCGGTAAAGGAATGCGCATCAAGACAGACTCGATCAATTTGCTTTGCTGGTCATCTTTCCATATAAAATCACGCTGAAAATCAGGGTCCATGATGAAGGCCCCTTTTTCAATCCGTCGCAATACATCATGCACAGTCCGGTTCTCGTTCCTAATCAATAGAGTGTCTATGGGGTAGTCGATCCAAAATGCGTCTTCATCGCCGCCCAAGCCTTCGATTTCCTCGGTTTTGGGCGCTAAAATCTCGTTGTTCATTTTGTCCTCTCCCGGCGAGCAGAGCGATAGACTATTTATTCGAGTGATCCTGCAAAAGCAAAATACCAGTTACTATCCGATGAGGCAATTACATCACTATACCTTAAACACCTTCATGACCTCATCTCCAAGGTGGTTGATGACCTTCACCGCGATCCGCCCCGACTCCGGCTTTTCGAAAGGCCGGGAAGTGTCGCTGTTGAGCGTGGCCCAGGCCTCCTCATTGATTTCAGCCTTGAGGGTGGTCTTGAGGGCCTTGTACGGATCGTTCGCTCCAAGGAAGTAGGCGTGCCGGACGAAAAAGCTCTCCATGTTGTAGTCCGTGTCGATGAACCAGCAGGCGATACCGTCCGGCCCGTCGCTTCGGACTTCGCCGGTAGTGGGGTGAAACACGTCCACACCGTGGAGAGTGACTTGTGCATAGTGGCTGGTGGTTAGGGAAAGAGGGAAATCCGACGCGTTCAACGCCTCGATTGCAGAGATCGTTTTAGTCCGCCGAGCATGCGGCTGATTTCCTCGGCCAAGTCCAAAAGGTGCGTCGCTTCCGCCTCCGTCAGAAAGTGAAGCCGATCCGCCAGAATCAACAAGGTTTCCGTCTCGGCCAGGGAACCCTTGGCCACGCTCAGGAACTGGAGATATTCCCCCGTCCCGCTTCGGGCCGCGCCTTCCGCGATGTTCGCCGGCACCGACACCGCCGCCCGGCGAATTTGGCTGGTCAAGCCGAACTTTTCTTCCGAAGGAAAGTTTTTTGAGGCCAGATAGATTTTCTCCACCCAGTCGATTGATTTCTTCCAGACTTCCAAGTCCCGATAACTCTTTAACACTGTCATAGTGGGCCACCATTCTCCCGTCCCGAGTCACCAGCCACAAACCACTCACCACTTCCACGTCCGGTTCGCCAAAGATCACGAACAGGTTGCCCTTGCCGGTGTTCTTGAGGTCGTCGGCCATATGCAGGTCGGCGTTCATCCGGGCCTTGAGCACGGGAATGCGGCCGAGCTTGTTGAATTCCGAAGAGTGGGCGTCGTAGTTGAAGGCGCAGGCGACGAGCGCGTCAAAGCCCGCGTCCCCGGCTTCCCGGGCCGCGTCCACCAGATCGATGCGGGACACGGTGCCGAACTCCGGGCCGATGAAAATCGCGACGCGCTTAGAAGTGGTTAGTGACGAGTGGTTAGTGGTTTGTGGTAGATGGTCTGTTTTCGATCCACTGCCCACCAGCCACTCTTCACTATCCACTATTCCTTCCGCGCAGACATACTCGCCGGGCCAGGGGGTGATCGAGGTGAAATTGATCTTGTCTTCTTTATGGGCCTGCTGGACTCCGGAAGTCTTGAGGTTTTCCAGAATCATCCGGGCAAAGTCTTGTTCCTCTCCATACCCGGCCTTGGCCTCGGCCACCCCGTCGATCAGTTCGTCATCTTCACCCACCGTCAGGACCCAATGCGGTGAAAGGCTTTCCACCGTGAACGGCCCGGCCACCCGGACTTTTTTCTTGTCCTCGTAGGGCTTGTCATACAGGTATTCGAAGTCGGCCTTAGCCGCGATGGAGGCGTCAATTTCCTTTTGCCGGGCAATGCGCAGTTCCCACCAGGAAGTGTGGAGTGTTTGAGTGGCTGGTGGCCAGTGTTCCGGGCGTTCGCGAGGAATCTCCCACTCCTCCATGGGGTCAAATGCCCCTTTTCCCTTTCCAACCACTGACCACTGGTCACTAATCACTTCATTAAGCTGCGTCCGAACCGGTTCCAGCTTTTCCTGGTATTTCTCCCAGATCACGTCGATTTCGGCGTTGTTTGCGATGGATTTGAGCGTGATATGCGGTACGCGTTCGTATACAAAGCCCTGGCGGATCGATGGTGATTGGCGAGAAATTAGTGAAGAGTGATTCGTGGATAGTGATGGGTGATTTGTGGATAGTGGCTGGTGGTTAGCGGATAAAGATTTGTGATTGTTTTCTTCCAAGTCACTATTCACTATCCACTGGCCACTATTCTGCTCCAAGCCACTATCCACTGGCCACTTCCCACTAAGCTCCGCTTCTTTGATCTGTCCGTCCCGGCTATCTGCCAGCAAGTAGTAAGGATACCTCGCCCCCATGATCCGAGCGCGGGCCAAGGCCAGAGCCACACGGGAAGTGTCAATGGTGATCCAGCGCCGTCCCCATTGCTCGGCCACGTAAGCCGTTGTGCCAGAACCGCAGGTGGGGTCGAGAACAAGGTCGCCGGGGTCGGTAGACATGAGGATGCAGCGTTGGATGACAAATGTATTTGTTTCAACCACATAGCGCTGATCTCGAGCCCCTATTGTGTCTGTCCAAGTTAAGTTAAGCTTAGTTGTATCATCGTCAGATAATTTCATTACATAACGTAAATACTGACCTTCAACTTCAAATCTATCCGCTTTGGATACGCGTTCAAGTTTATCAATAGTAGAAGGGTAACATTGCCCAGGAGATGGTGGCCATTTTTTACCCCTAAATGGCAGTTCGTATACATCTTTTGCACTGAATGAGGGTGGCCACATTGATACTAAGCGTAAAGGATCTCCGGAAGGATTTTGGAGTAATTCATTTTTCACAAATCTTTTACGTGAAACGGAGTCAACCTGTCGCCAATTCCAATGAAAATCTCCATTAATTTCCATTTGCTTATAAAGACGCCGAAATTTTGTTCGAGATACATCTTTACAGCTCCAAATAATATAGTCTCCCATTCTTTCGAGAAATTTATCGCCGAGTGGCATCGTTTTCTTTCGAAACCAAACTAAGCCTATAAAGTTATCATCCCCAAATACTTCATCTACAATAGCACGAATATAGTGTACATTCTCATCACCAATCTGCACAAAAATCGATCCACTATCCGCCAACAAATCCCTCGCCACGGTCAAGCGATCCCGCAAATAGGTCAAATACGAGTGAATACCATCCCGCCAAGTGTCCCGGAAGGCTTTGACCTGTTCGGGTTCGCGAGTGATGTGGTCCACGTTGCCGTCCTTGACGTCCCGGCTGGTGGTGGACCACTGGAAGTTGGAGTTGAACTTGATGCCGTAAGGCGGGTCGATGTAGATGCACTGGACCTTGCCACGCAGGCCTTCCCGTTCGGCCAAGGAGGCCATGACCTGAAGACTGTCGCCCAGGATCATACGATTAGACCAGTTGGCGTCGTGCTGGTAGAATTCGGTCTTGGCGCTTTCGGTGGGCAGGCCGTTGAAGTCGGCGAATAGATTGAGTTGAGGTTCGGTGGCTTTGGACTCGGCCGCGCTTTGGCGGACCAGATCGTCAATTAATACCTTAGGATGGACTTTTTCTTGGATATAGAGGGGCGGCGCCTGAACCACCAAGTCTGACCAGTCCTTTTCGTCCTTGCCGCGCCAGACGAGTTGAGGATCGAGGTCCCGGTTGCGGCGTTCCTTTTCCTCCTCCAGTCCGGTGGGGCCGCGCTCATAAGTGACAGCGACAGGAGCCTTCTCGTCCTGGCCCATGACCGACTGATATTCGGCGGTGGGGATGTTCTTGCGGGAAGCGTCAGTGTGCTTGAATGCATCAATTGTTTTAGTTATGGGGGTTCTTTTGTCGCTGTTTCTAGCCATCAGGTCAATCCTCTCTGTGCCAGTCTTCAGGG
>JADFXS010000332.1 GCA_015233515.1 Deltaproteobacteria bacterium
GACCATGCTCTGAGGGTTTGCCCCGGTGAAAGCCCCTTTGGCGTGACCGAAAAGCTCGCTTTCAAAAGGAGTGGGCGTCAAGGCCGGACAATTGACCTTGCCGAACATGGCGTCTCGGCGGTCGCTGCGGTTATGGAGGCAACGGGCGATATGGTCTTTGCCGGTTCCGGTTTCCCCGGTTATAAGAATCGGGGCGTCGGAATTGGCCAGGAGCGAAACCTGGTTCATCAGGTCTTTCATAACCTCGGTCGTGTAAAAAAAATCTTCCATGACCGGACCATGATCGCCTTCCGAGAGCAAATATTCGTTTTGCCGTTTCAATTGTTCATTCATCGCCTTCAGTTCAATATAGGAAAGAATGTTATCAACGGCGATGGCCACCTGTTTGGAAAGATCCTCCAGAAAGCCCGGCAATTCCGGAATGTCGGGATTTTCAAAAAAAGAAAAATGCAATGTGCCGATCACTTGGTCTCGCACGATCAAGGGAAACGCCATGGAGGCCTTGAGTCCGGCCGCCGACATTATCCGCGCGGATTCCCAGTGGGCGTAGCGAGAAAGGTCTTTGATAATCAAAGGCTTACGCGACCTGATAACCGCGCCGGCAATGGCCCCCTTGTTGATCGGGCGGTCGCCCTCGCTGATGCCGGCCGGAGAGACGCCTTCGGCCGTGGCAAAATAGGTCAGCAGCATTTTCTGGGGATGGTAAAGATTGATGCTGAAGCGGTCGTATTGAAATATTTTGCGTATTTCAACGGCCAGCGAACGAAAAAGCCCGGAACTGGTGGTCTCCTTGAGAATGGCGTTGTTGATCTCCAGGATCAGTTTGTATTTTTCGGCCGGGTCAAAGTTCATGCTGGTAATCCAAGAGTTCGGCGCCCAATTTTAGGCTGGAAAGTTTGCTCGCGATAAATATCACCAGGACGGTGATTTCTCGACCACCTGCCGGCAGTCAAGGTTTGATTCCGTCCAGCCGTGCGTGGACTTATCTGTTAATAAAATAACCCGCCCTTTGTCAAGCCAAATGCTCCATTAGAGCCCAATATTGGGCTGCAAGACCAATATTGAGCCGGCGCAACAGGAATTTTTATAGGCATCATTAAAAATATTTTTTTATTACAATATGTTATATGTTTAAAAAATTTGGCTCCAGTTTTGCTCTACATTGTTCAGGTGAATTTTTTTACGGAGGTTTAATGATGATTCAATTCCTGGTTCACGAACCCGGCGACCTGGTCGGCGTAGTGGTGGTGGAAGGGGTGCAGGCCGGGCAGGAGCTGACCGGCTGGGTCATGGAGAACGACCAGACCCTGAGCGTCACCGTGAAAAGCGACATCCCCATCGGCCACAAGCTGGCCCTGAAAGACTTGGCCGTAGGCGAAACCGTGATCAAATACGGCGTCGATATCGGCAAGGTGGTGGCCCCCATCAAAGCCGGCGAACACTTACACGTCCACAACGTCAAGACCAAGAGGTGGTAAATATGAAGACCAAGTTCATGGGCTATCGGCGTGAAAACGGCCGCGTCGGCGTCCGCAACCACGTAATCATTCTGCCCCTCGACGACCTGTCCAACGCGGCCTGCGAGGCGGTGGGCAACAACATCAAGGGCGTCATGGCCCTGCCCCACCCGTACGGCCGCCTCCAATTCGGCGAAGACCTGGATTTGCACTTCCGCACTTTGATCGGCACCGGCTCCAACCCCAACGTGGCCGCCGTGGTGGTGATCGGCATCGAACCTGTCTGGACCGCCCGCGTGGTGGACGGCATTGCCAAAACCGGCAAACCCGTGGCCGGGTTCTCCATAGAAAAGAACGGCGACTTGAAGACCATCTGTGCCGCGTCCAACAAAGCCAAGGAGTTCGTCCAGTGGGCCGGTGAGATTCAGCGTGAGGAATGCGACGTCAAGGAGTTGTGGGTCTCCACCAAGTGCGGCGAGTCCGACACCACCTCCGGTATCGCCTCCAACCCCACCGTGGGCAACGCCTTCGACAAACTCTACGCCATGGGCAACACCCTGATCTTCGGCGAGACCACCGAGATCACGGGCGGCGAGCACCTGGTGGCCGCGCGCTGCCGCACTCCTGAAGTGCGGGCGAAGTTCCAGTTCATGTTCGACCGCTATGCGGCTCTGGTGGACCGGTACAAGACCGACGATCTTTGCGATTCACAGCCCACCAAGGGCAACATCGAGGGCGGTCTGACCACTATCGAGGAAAAAGCTCTGGGGAACATCCAAAAGATCGGCAAGAAATGCATCGTGGACGGTGTCCTGGACAAAGCCGAAGCCCCCACCGGCCCCGGCCTCTGGTTCATGGACTCCTCTTCCGCCGCCGCCGAGATGGTCACTCTGGTCGCCGCCGCCGGCTTCGTCGTCCACTTCTTCCCCACCGGACAGGGCAACATCATCGGCAACCCGATCCTGCCGGTGATCAAACTCTGCGCCAATCCCAGAACCGTGCGCACCATGAACGAGCATATCGACCTGGATGTGTCCGGTATCCTGCGCCGCGAGCTGAACTTGGACCAAGCCGGCGACGCTCTGCTGGACATGATGGTCCGCACGGCCAACGGACGTCCCACCTCGGCCGAAGCCCTGGGACATCGGGAGTTCGTGTTTACCCGGCTCTACGAAAGCGCCTAAGCTTTCATGCGCGCGGGTTTCGCTTCCTTGTCGAAGCGGAGCCCGTGCAACAGACGAATAGTATCGACATTCCATGAAAAACTCCGGTAGTGAGTATCCCGGGCCGCCGGCTGGGAACTTCCAGCGGCAAACCGATAAATCATACCCTGGTGAGGGAGAAATTCCATGAAGAATAAAGTGACGGTGGTCGGCGCCGGAAACGTGGGCGCCACGGCGGCTCAGCGGTTGATCGAAAAAGGTATAGCCGATGTAGTGCTGGTGGATATCGTCGAGGGCTTGCCCCAGGGCAAGGCCCTGGACTTGCTGGAAGCCGGACCGGTGGAAAAACACGACTTCAAGATATCGGGCCATAACGATTATGCGGCCACGGCCGATTCGGACGTGCTGATTGTCACGGCCGGCCTTCCCCGCCGGCCGGGCATGACTCGTGACGACCTGATCGAAACCAATATGAAAATCGTGGGCCATGTCATCAAGCAGCTGGCGCCCTTGTCACCCGGGGCGGTGTTGATCATCGTCAGCAACCCCCTGGACGCCATGTGTCACGTGGCGTACAAGGCCAGCGGCTATCCACCGCAAAGGGTCATCGGTATGGCCGGCATTCTGGATTCCTCCCGTTTCAAGACCTTCCTGTCCATGGAACTGGATGTGTCGGTGGAAAACATCCAAACCATGGTGCTGGGTGGTCATGGCGACACCATGGTTCCCCTGCCCCGCTATACCACGGTGGCCGGCATACCGGTCTCCGAATTCATCGCCAAGGAACGCCTGGACGAAATTATTAAACGTACCGCCAACGGTGGAGGGGAAATCGTCGGTTTCCTAAAGACCGGCGGCGCGTATTATGCTCCGGCCTCGTCCGTGGTGGAGATGACGGAATCTATCCTGCTCGACCGAAAAAAAATATTGCCGTGCGCCGCGCTGCTCAACGGCCAATACGGCATCAACGGTCTGTTTATCGGCGTTCCGGTGAAACTGGGCTATGGGGGAATTCAGCAGATCATCGAACTGAAACTAAATCCGGAAGAAGACGCGGCCTTTAAAAAATCCGCGGCCGCGGTTCAAGGACTTGTCGATTTCCTGGCCAAAGCAGGATATTAAGTCCCCACAGTCCTAAAAAGTCGAACTGATACTTCTTCAAAACAACCAATGGCGCCTGAATCAATATGATAAGGGCGCCATTTCTGTCCGTGGAGTAAAATCGCCAATTGGCGATTTTGACTGGAGTTTAAGAGAATCCCTGGTATTTTCGAGGATTATCTAATTATATCAG
>JADFXS010000025.1 GCA_015233515.1 Deltaproteobacteria bacterium
ACTGGCATGTGCCCAGAGCTTGACTGGGTCCAAGAAAGGGCGTAGGGGACAATACCCTGCGCCCTTCATACGATCATTTCGATGGAAAAAATGCTAAATCACCTACCGGTATGGTCATTAAGGTATCTCTTTTTATTTACCCTTCGATATCAATGATTTTCCGAGAAACGGCAACAGCCTGAACAGCCATTTCTTGCAAACATGGCAATGTTCCAGCTCGGCCGACAGCAAGTCCTGGGCCTCGAGCCGCGCGATCATCTGACGCATAACCCGAAGATACTCCTCGGAGCGCTCCAGATAAAAAGCCAAAGCTCTGGAGAATCTTTTGCCGACCAGCCCATCCACCAACAATTGAGCAACTTCTTTTTCGTTGCTCAAAACATATTGAGATCGTTCCAGAATAAGCCGTTCGTCTTCCGACATCTTTTTCAATTTTTCCAAAAAGACACTGCGGGCCCGTGGTTGATACCTCCAAAAATAAAGCAAATCCAGGGCATTGATAATCATGATTTTTTCCAACGCCGCATTTTCTCGCCCCAAACCCTGGAGCAATCTATCCCGTGAAGACATCAATTCCAGAACATCCGATTCGGGAATCAGCAACTCCAAACGAGTAAAAATATCGATTATTTGGTGGATTTTGCGATCATAATCCCAGGTGCGCATCAGTATATTCCGGTGGCGGTCCACCGTGCCTTCAATAATGCCAGCCAAGCAATCCGAAGATGTCTTGGAAATAATGGCCGCCCATTTTTGCAGAATCGCCTCTACGTTTACAAGGCCGGCCGCGTTCAGGATCGATCCAAGGAGCGTGTTGAAAACAATCGCCAGGGGAATGGACAGAGCGCTGCGGAAGATATTACCGATAACATATCCGCGTGGTAAGCCGCGCCAAGTGTTGTGGCCGGAAATGTATACGCTGTTAATCAGGGCCATGACGGTATACAGAGCGACTGGGTTGGTAGAAATGGTTATGCCTAATAGTCGGTCCAAAAACAGGGTTTTAGTCAGATAATCCAATAGCGGGACGGATAGCCCGGTAAAAAGGAGCGAATCGGCGATCTGGGCCCAACTGATGTAGTGGCTCCAAGGTCCGGGTCTGGCTCGGCCGAAGCCTCCGCCTCCCAGAACCGACTGCAGGATGTTCCGTAATCCGGTGATGCCAAACCAGATGACCGCTCCGAAATAAGCCAACAACCACCAGTCTTGAGCTAGAAAAAAAGTGAGGAACGCCGGTATAAAACCGGTAATCACTTTTAGAACATTTTTGATGCCTGTGTTCAAATAACTCCAGGATATCCCGATTTTTTCATCGTTGCCTCGGGGTTCTTCCAAACGAAAATCGTTACCTTGGTAGCGGTTGAACCGGATACCGCCCAGCATGACGATATTCCCCGGTTCTTGAAGATAGGGCGCATCGAATTTAGCCGACCAGCTTTCGCGGCGTTGCATTCCAAATCTGCCCAGGCCCGGTATCCTGCTGATCAAATATTGCAAACGGCTTAAAAATGAATCTGATACCGGCGGCGGACTGTAAGTTACTTGCAGATGAACCTCGGCCTTGACCGGGATCGGGTCAAATGATGATCTGATGGTTTGTTTTATTTCTCGTCTGGCTCGATAGGGGATCGTCTCCACGACCACCAGTCCCATGCCCGGCAAATGATGGGAGCGTCCGGTGGAATCACTCCCGATGCGACCTTTCAGGGGAGTGTCATGGTAATAATTTTTCAACGTGGCGATATCATGCAAAATAGCGTTGAGTTTTTGAATTCTATCCGAGTCATCCGGTTGGCCTGGAATTTCCAGGCGATTCATGATTTCGCGAAGTATTTTTTTCAGGCGGATGACGTTACCCTTGTTAAGCACGCGCTGGAATTCACCGATGGCGGCTAGATGCTCAGTTTTGTGGGCGACATAGTCCTTAAGGTTGAAAAGCTCGATATGAGTGATTTTCCCTCGGCAATCATAAAGTAGTTCTATTAAATCTTCGATCGCCACACCGCTCAAGTTGAGAGTCACTCGATAACCGCTGCGAAAGCGGCTAAGACGCTCTAGAAGCTCTCGCGGCGACAGGCGGAGTAACGCCGGCGTGTCGGGATGATCCGTGGGGATATGAGGATCAGGAATGTCGGGATTATTTTTCGATCGCAAAAACAAATCATGGATAGTTTCCGAATCCATGCGGTTCATTTCATTGATTAGTCCGGTAATCTCCGTGCGACGATCAGGCAGGGCCGTTTTAAATTCTTCTCGTAATTCGTCGACTTTTTTCGCCATGAAAAACATGAGCTGGTCGGTGATATAGTTAGCCAGATGCAATAAGGAAGGTTGACCACGACCGACGAAGGCCAAAAAATCCGACTGGTTCAGCGGTGGTAATTCCAGACCTAAGCGTTGATTGATGGCCGGGCGGTGCCGATCGTTAAATTTCTTTAGAACTTGGAGGACATAATTTTGTTGATACTCGGAGACTAGGCGGCCTTGGGCCAGGAATTCCGCCACTGGACCTTCAGTCAGGAAGTTGATGAATTCCTGAGGACCGGAAAAGCCTTTGGGTACCCAGAACAAATTCACATACCGGCCGCGAAATCTGGCGGAAAGCTCGACGCCTAGCCGAATACGGATTTCCATGATTTCCGCGGCTTCCAGCAGTTCGGCCGCGGCTTCGGGGCGGATATAGTTATAATAAACCACCGTTAGTCGTCGGATGCCTTTTATCCAGGCGTCCATGACCAGGTGGGTCGGAGTTTTTCGACCTTTGGTGTTGGCGTCATGAACATGATGGTCAAAGGCGATTTGGTTCCAGGCCTCGGGCATCTCGAGCAGATGATAACGGCGCAGCATGAACCGGACTTTTCGAGGGTTTCCGGATGCCGTGGAGCGAAAATCATGAGCCAGTTTCAATTGCTTCAAAAAGTCGCCTTTCGCGCGGATGAGTTCTTTCATTATCTGCAGCAAAACCCGGGCGGTATTTTGGCGAAGATCGGTTTTGGCCGTGTGTAAAACTTCATCGCGGACATTTCTCAGGGCGCTCAAGCGATCGGCCGGTCGGCCGGACTCCAAGGAACCCAAAAGGTTGGTCACCGCATAAGCGATGCGTAGATCCTTGGGGGCGGCCATTTCCTTGATTCCGTTGGGATGAAGATAGGGTTCTAGTAATAATTTCATTGATTGACGGGATTCTTCCCGGTTAAGGATGTCATCGACCAATTTAAGCAGTTCATGGTCTTGCCGGTCAAATAGTATCCTGGGAATGCTTTTGGTCATAACCCTGCGGTCTCCATGGATTTTAAAATAATGCACCTTCCGACATTAAAAAAATGGTATCTATCCATCACTTTTGACCGGCCCGACAACAAAAAGGGCAGTGCTTTTTAAAGTTCCCAGTATAAAAAACATGCTATATATAATCAAGATACTCTTCCGATTAAAGGAGTTCCAAGAAAACGATCATGGATTACACTCGCCTTTACCTGGTTCGGCACGGCCAAGTCATCGGCCATGACGAGTTCCGATACAACGGCCAGACTGATGTTGATTTGACCCCTTTAGGCAAGGCCCAGCTTGAAGCCATGGCTGAGGATCTGAGCCAAAACAACTTATCCGCGATCTATTGCAGTGATCTGAAACGTACCATCTATGGCGCTCACTTATTGGCCCGGGCCAAGGGACTGGAGCACCGGGTGGAATCCGAATTCAAGGAGCTGTGTTTTGGCGAATGGGAGGGTCTGAGCCCTTCGGAAATTGAAGAACGCTACCCTGGAGAACTGACGGCTCGATTTCGGAATATTGTTGATCACCAGATACCGGGCGGAGAAACCATCCGGGATTTATGGCAGCGGGTCGGGCGACGGTTACGCCGCCTGCTGGCCGACCATATCGGAGAAAACGTGGCTTTAATCGCCCACTCCGGTGTCAATCGCGTCATTCTATCACAGGCCCTGGGGGCGGATATTGAATTGATCCGGAGGTTGGATCAGAATTATGGTTGTTTGAATATCATAGACTATTTTCCCGATGGAACGGCTATGCTCAGATTAATGAATGGTCCCAACCGAATCACCAACGGTCTGCTTCACCCGTAAATCAGATTAATTTTAAATGGTAACCGCTAGTTGGGGTGGTTTGATTCAGATTCTCTATTGATTCGATAATAGATCGATACGGACCGAAATGCCGGCAACTGAGCTGGGTTGAGGGTATAAGTATCGAAAATTTATAAATGTTTTTACTTATCCCCAAACAGGTGATGAGTGATCCGCCAGGATATTCGGAGCAAGTCAGGCTGCCATAAATTGCATCGGAAAATTCTCTTCAGCGCCAACCGACTCAAACTCGCCATTTGTTCCTTCGGGCCTGCCCCAACCGGCGAAAAGTCCATAAGTGTTAACATATAGTTATTATTAACTATGTTTAGATATTCCATTCGTGGGCCCGCTTGACCTGCCACAGGCGCCGATCTGCATCAAGTTGGTCCGATCATTGCAAAAGAGTTGTCAGCTTGAAGATATGGTCCGGCTAAAGCTACGATTGCTGATATCGAAAGGACCGCCGTGGAGGCTTCAACTCGGACTAAAAAATTCGTTGTCATTGAAAATAACAATTAAACCGGGCTTCACATTTTTTTATAAATCCATTTTGATAAAGGGCTGATTGTAAAACCCAACGGCGGGTATCGAGGGATCATGAGTCAAAACAAACGATTGAGAGCTGATTTTGGCTGGAGGCCGCTCTTGGGGTCGTGCTCCGGTATGGAGGACATTTCGATCCGTGCCAGACTAGTAAAAATTCCAGTCCGCAAAATTTCCGAATCGAGGGAGGCGCCTGGAGCCGATGATTGAAGGCTCACATGAGTAATTTTTTTGCCGGAAATCGAGCAGGCTGTTATAATATATTTTTGAGTCTATGTTTGGACCGCGAGGAAAATTAATTGTTGACGACCTCTGAAATCTGATATATCATGAACTAGGTTTCCAGGGCAGTTGACAAAGATGTCACACTAAAGGCCAACGATGACAAAGGCGTCATCTTGATGGCTAACTAAGGAAAGGAAAGAACTATGTCAGAGATCATGCAAATCGTTAAAGCCAGAGACCCTCAAGAGCGTGAATTTCATCAGGCTGTTGGAGAAGTCATGGAAGCGGTGGCCCCTATTCTAGATCGCAATCCGGAATACCGTCAAGCCAAGATATTGCAGCGTTTAGTGGAACCCGAACGGGTTATCATGTTCCGAGTGCCGTGGGTGGACGACCAGGGCGAAGTGCAGGTAAACCGTGGTTTCCGGATTCAAATGAACAGCGCTATCGGGCCATACAAAGGCGGTTTGCGATTCCATCCGTCAGTGAATTTAAGCATTCTCAAATTCTTGGCTTTCGAGCAAGTCTTTAAGAATTCCTTGACCACCCTGCCCATGGGCGGAGGTAAAGGTGGTTCCGATTTTGACCCCAAAGGTAAATCCGATGCGGAAGTTATGCGTTTCTGCCAGAGTTTCATGATTGAGCTTTTCCGCCATGTCGGCCCGGATACCGATGTGCCCGCCGGTGATATCGGAGTCGGCGCTCGCGAAATCGGTTATCTCTTCGGCATGTATAAAAGACTGAGAAACGAATTCAGCGGTGTTTTAACCGGTAAAAACCTGCGTTGGGGCGGCAGCCTGATCCGGCCCGAAGCCACGGGATACGGCTGTGTATATTTCGCCGCTGAAATGCTGAACACCCGCAACCAGACTCTCGCCGGCAAGACCTGCCTGGTTTCCGGTTCCGGGAATGTGGCCCAGTATACCGTGGAAAAACTTCTGGACATGAATGCCAAGATCGTAACTATGTCTGATTCGTCCGCTTATATTTACGATGAGGAAGGGTTTGATCGGAAAAAGCTCGAATTCGTCATGAACCTTAAAAACGTCAAACGCGGCCGGATTAAGGAATATGTGGATGCATATCCCAAGGCCGTTTATGTCCCGGTGGATCCCAAGCTCGGATATAACCCGCTTTGGAACCATAAGGCGGACTGTGCTTTCCCCTGCGCCACCCAGAATGAAATCAACGGGCAGGACGCCCAGCATTTGGTCAGTAATGGCGTGAAGTTGGTAGCCGAAGGCGCGAATATGCCCACGACCCCGGAAGGCGTCGACGTATTTTTGAACGCCAAGCTGCTCTATGGCCCGGGCAAGGCCGCCAATGCCGGTGGTGTTTCGGTCAGCGGTTTGGAAATGACTCAGAACAGCATGCGGCTGTCCTGGTCCCGGGAAGAAGTGGATAACCGCTTGAAGATGATAATGCACAGTATTCACAAAGCCAGCGTTGAAGCCGCGGAATATGCCGGATCTCCGGGTAATTACGTGGTTGGCGCCAATGTCGCCGGATTCATCAAGGTTGTGGAGTCCATGTTGGATCAAGGGATCGTCTAATCTGATATTGAACTAGTTAAAAAAGCCCCCGGCCAAACCGGGGGCTTTTTTAATTGGGCGCCTGGTAAGGGTGCACAATTGAGGACGGCTGGGTAACCTGGTCTCCGACAAGATCTATTAGCTTAAATGACAATATCCGGGTCTGATGGGAAAAATCGAGAATATGTTCGATATATCGCGACTTTGTTTAGTAGAAATTTTCAGTTTTATAATTCTTGTCATAAGTTGTCTTGAGTTCAAGCAAAGTCTGAAGCATGGATGTCTCTTCCTCGGGAATTTGCATTAAGGCAATAGGAAGGAGCAAGCGGGCGGTTCTGGAATCACCGGCGCTGGCCGCGGCAATTACCAAATTGTAAACGTCCTTGTAGGATGACGATTTAAAGGGATTGACGTATTCGGATAGTATTTTATAAGCTTTCTTATGATCGCCCATTTCTCGATAACAACGATAAAGATTAGTCGGAATGGTGGAGGATGAAGATTTATTCATGGCGATGTTATAGAAATCAATAGCTTCAGGAAATTTTTTGAGTCGGGAAAGTATTTCGCCTTTAAGATCGTAACCATAGGGTGTTTCCGGATAAGATTTTATTAGTTTTTCGGCTACGGCCAAAGCATTATCATAGTTGTTTTTATTGATCAAGATTTGGCCCATGATTAAAAGACCGGGTAAATTGTTTTCATCAATATCAACAATTTTTTTTATCTCGATAAAAAGACGATCGGTTTTATCGACATCAAGTTTATCATAATTTATTCCAAAATAATTGAAAGGATCCTCTAAATCGACAAGCTGATATTTTTTAGCGATTTCAGGATAATGATTACGATTAACGTATAGAACCGCCGATTCGTCAAAAAAAACCGGAATATAAATTTGACTCTCCGTGACAATTTCGCCTTTTTTGGAATTGTTGATTGGGACGCTCAAATATGAAGGATCATATTTGGATATGACGGATGAAAAAACTTTCTTACTGGAAAACGCGCTCAATCCAAGAAAAATATCATAGTCATTAAACAGGATCAATTCCAAATCTGCATATATTTTATAATTGCTATTCAAAGCCCATTGATAGTATCCACCCATATTGGGGTTATTAAAAACGCGTCCGCCGGTATTGACATGATTTAAAAAATTGCATATTCCTTGTGGTGATCTGGTTCTTGAGAAAGGATAATCCGGAGGATTAATAAAAAAAATCGACAACAGGCCAAAAAAAACACAGGCAAGTATGGACATAAATATAGGTGACTGAAGATATTGCCCTCGCAAATTAGTTTGAGAAAATATTCGTGATAGCCCAAATTTATAAATCGGTAAAGATAAAAGAAGATACTCATATATAAATCGATTATGTTTTAGCAGTAATACCAAGCCACCTAAAAATATCAGAGTATGCGAAATTCGGATTCGAGATATTTTGATTTTTACAATCAACAAGATTATCGATAAAATAACTAAGCATTTTTGGATGCTTAAGGGAAATTCATCAGAGCTTAAAAGCTTTAAACTAAAAAAATCTTCTAGAGAAAAAGGGATTAATTCTGAATTATAATAGGATTGTAACGGTCCGTTTTTAAATGGAGCTTCTATTATGCCAAGACCTAAAGGTGTCAAGAAAACACAAAACATGGACAAAATCATAAGAAGACGTTGGAAATCAGATATTTCCGAAAATAATTTTTTCCCGCGAAATCTATCCAGGAGCATATCCAGCCAATATGAAATCAAGATCAAAAAGTGAACCGGGTACATTATTCCATGAATATTAAACCAAAATACGCTCAATATCGGTAAAACCAATATATGCTTTCTTTGAAACTCAAGTATATACAGAAACATAACAATAAACATATAACTGAACATGTGAGGTCGAAGATTTATTTCTCTAGGCATAACTGCATATGAAATCGAGGCAAAAGCAAAAAGAATTATGAATTTATTATGTATTTCAAATTTCCTTTTATTAATAAATTTAAAAATGAAAAGTGTGGTGATTAGAAAGAGAATCGCTCTCATAACCACCAAACCATAATAGTCAAAGAAAATATATGTATTATAAATAATATATTGAAATAGCCAATAGTAATTCAGATCAAAACTTCTCGGCGGAAAAATGAATGAGAAATATGAATCTAAGGGGAGGCAGCCGTTAATTACGATGTATCGTCCGGCGGATAAATTATACCATAAATCTGAATCAAGTATAATAATCGGCCAAGAAAAGAAATATCCGCCAATAACCACGAAACAGATCAATATGGGCAATATAAAATTATTGTTATTATAATTTAATGAAAAGTTACGTAGTTTAACCGCATTGTAAAATTCCACGTAAGTTTCTCCGCGGGAAATTATTAAAAGAAGAAATAACTTATTTTTGCCGATGCACGCCGCCTTCAGCCACCGGCGCTCCAGTCATCAAAATTAGCGGCAGAGATCTTTGATGCATCCTGGACATGGCGACTTTGTTACAAAAAACGCGCCAGCGAGTTAAAATCCGATCAAAAAAATTCAGTTCCGATGATGGATGAGGAGTAGAATTGATATTGTTCAAGGCCTGTTTTAAGGAATGACCTCGTTGCAGCATTGATAGCATATCTTCAATCAGCTCCGAATCTCGATCCGAACGGGAAACCGGGTATAACGCCAAATCCGGATTTGGGTCAGCCAAAAAAAAGCCCAAAGCGTTTTCACAAGCCGGGCAGGTTGGAGAAAAGAAAATCTGTATCCGAGCAGTTTGGCGGCCGGAAACCGGCCATGGAGCGCTGATAACTTCCTGGGTGAGGGAAATCACATTGGGCGCAAGGAAAAAAAACCATAAAAGCAACAATGGTTTCGTTAAAAATAAATTGGCGCGCTCACGCAAATAAAATGAAAATAAAGCCAGGACAAAAAGTAGAGCGACCAGAAGACAACTGAAGCAAGTCGCCGTAAAAGCCAGCCAGGCCAGAAATCCCGAGTCGATAGCCAAGTAAACCAGGCTGAGAAAAAAACCCGACTTCGTTCGGCCGACAGCAGCCATAACCGCTTGTGTGAGGAAAGCGGCCACGCCAAAATACCATAAAGAAATACCGAGAATTTTTACATTTCGGTAAAGCAAACAGCCTTCGGAAAAACATAAGGACTGGCCCCTCCCCAGGGCATTGGCCAGACAAAATCCAGCTCCGACCAGGGTAACCAGGAGAGACAAGAGATCGAAACGATTTTTCATGACGAAATCCGTAATTCTAAATTTAGAAGCAAAACAGATGGAGGGAATTTAATATTTTTATTCAGCGAGGTCAAATCAATTGCACGGGCAGGCCGTAATCAAACGTCTTACAAGGGATAGATGTCAAGTAAATCACGGTCCGGCTACATGTTTGACATCCGAAAAAAGTATGCCGGGTCCCGGACCGATCTTTAAAGCAGAAATATTTGCGTTCGGATCATACCCAACTAGTTACCGCGGCGAAAGCTACGCCGCGGTTTTATTCCCAATTTCTATGATTTGTTTGCCGCCACAACCTAAACCGACTCTATCAATCATAATATGAGCAGAATAACAACGAAATTATGGCAAATTCCAGGTGCCGGTGGCGGTTTGGCCCTTCACGGTCGCCGTGACGGTGCAGTTGCCAGTACCGGTGATTGCGACTGACATATCGCCGGAAACTTGGACGAGGGTGTTGCTGGGGCAGGTCCAGGCAGCGGCGCCATTATTGAGCAACCATTTGGAATATTGCATGCTGCAGAGGGACAGGCCGGCAGCCACGCCACCCTGAGCCGCCTTTTTAGCCGACTCATCCTGCAAGTCTTGATACTTGGGAATGGCCACGGCGGCCAGGATGCCCAGGATGACCAAGACAGCGATAATTTCGATCAAGGTGAAACCTGAACGTCTTCGGGATTTTTTCATAAACTATTTTCCTCCAAATTATATAATCACTTCATTCTGTAATTACGGAAATCCCCGGTCAAGACTAACTTAAACCCTAAAAAGCAACCTCCCGTTTGAATAGCACAATGTAGGCCAATTAGAGTTCTGGGGGGGAATAAACTTATCGTAAGTGACTCCCGGGGTCGAATTCGATCTTCAGATAGTCCATGACCAATAGACACTTTCCAGTATAATAATACCGTAAACCATTCCAAGCGGCAAGGAAATCTTAGGCTGCCTAAAGTTTTATTGTTTTGGATTTCGAAAGGGAAGCGGAGTATTTACTCAAAGGCGTCAAAGCTTTTTACAATTCCCCGTCGATCCGCCGCATGAAGCGATATGCTGGTAACCATTTGCTTTAAAATATTAATTTATAGAATATTTTCCTGTTCCGATACCGCCGGTCCTGGTTAATGCCTGACCGTCTGAGTCAAGTCCCACATGGGCAGGTAAATGGCCAAGGCGAAAAAACCTACAACTCCGGCCAATCCGACCATCAAAATTGGACCTATGGCCGCCGATAATTTGGCGGTGGCATATTCCACCTCGGTGTCGTAGTGAGTCGAGACTTCGGAGAGCATCTTCTCCAGGTTCCCGGATTCCTCACCGATGGCGACCATATTGACGACCATGGGGGGGAAGTATTTGGCGCTGCTCAACGGACCACTGATGCCGCGACCTTCTTTCAACTTTTCGATTAATCCATCGAAAATATTGGCAATAGCGTAATTGCCGATCGTGCCGCTCAAGATGCGGATAATGTCCAGGACCGGCACGCCGCTGCCTTGTAAGATAGAAAAGATGCTGGCAAATCTGGACATGGCCGAGTTGAGAAACAAGGGACCGATCAAAGGGATGCGGAGAAGCAACCGGTCTTTCATCAGTCTGCCGTGGTCCGTTTTAAGGTAGAAGGAGAGAAAAACACTCAGCGCTGCCAAGCCCGCCAAGCCATACGGCCAATAAGAGAAAATGGCTTCATATAAAGCCATGCATATTTTTGTGGGTAAGGGCAGGGCTATGCCGGCTTTGACGAAGATATCGACAAATTTGGGGACAACAAAGGTGAGCAGGATAAAAAAAGCGACGATCAGGGCGATAACCACGATGATGGGATAAGACATCGCGGCCTTGATGTCTCTTTTGATTTTGAATTCGTGTTCGATAATATAAATCAACCGATCCAAGACTTCCGGCAAGGTTCCGCCTACTTCCCCGGCGTGAAGCATGCTGACGTACAAATTATTGAAAGCCCTGGGGTGTTTCCGAAACGATTCGGTAATGGACGACCCGGCCTGGATGTCCTGCATGATTTCCGCGACAATAGGTTTAAGCGCCTTGCTTTCCGTTTGGTTTTCCAATATCTGAAACAGGCGGATGATAGGAATGCCGGCGCGGATCATGGTCCCCAACTGTTTGGAGAACAGGATCAACTCAAAAGGCTTGACTGAGATCAATAGTTTTTCCAGTTTGGCCCACAGGCCCGTGGACGATCTTTCCGGTTTGATCTGGTCGGGAATCAAGCCTCGAGCCGTGAGCTGGCTGCTGGCGAGTTCTCGGGAATCGGCTTCGATCACTCCGGTTACTCGAGTGCCATTGATGTTATAAGCTTTATAAGCGAATTTTTGCATTATTCGAACTTTCCGTCCTAGGCGATCAGGAGCTGGAGAGCGGTATGACGTGGGTTTATTATTGGCGGCGGATTCCGGCTCAAGTCATAACCGTACTAATGGCTTCCTCGACCGTGGTCAGTCCTTGGCGGATTTTTTCCGCGGCATCGTCCTTTAAAGTTCGCAACTGCCCGGCTTCTTTGAGGACACGGGTCATTTCGGAGGAACTCATCTTTTTATTGATCATGTCTTGAACATCCGGTCCCACGTTCAGGACTTCGAAGAGACCGGTCCGGCCCTTGTACCCGGTATCCATGCAATTAAAGCAACCCCGGCCGCGGAAAAAACGTATCCCTTCATCCGGGCTGATGTTGAAGTATTTGAGGGCCTGGGGAGGAGGATTGTAAGGTTCTTGACATTACGGGCAAACTTTTCTCACCAGCCGTTGCGCGAAGGAGACCAGCATGACCGAGGCCACCAGAAAAGGTTCGATTCCCATGTCGATCAAGCGCGTGAAGGCTCCGGCGGCGTCATTGGTGTGAACGGTGCTCAGGAGTCTATGACCGGTCATGGCGGCCTGGACGGCGATAGTGGCGGTTTCCGAATCGCGTATCTCACCGACCATGATTACGTCCGGGTCTTGGCGCAGAATGGAACGTAGGCCGCTGGCAAAGGTCATGCCGGCCCGGCGATTCAGTTGGACTTGACGAATGCCTTCCACTCGATATTCCACCGGGTCTTCCAAAGTGACAATGTTGATATCCGGTTGGTTGACCTCTTTGAGAATGGAATACAGAGAAGTGCTTTTTCCGCTGCCGGTCGGGCCGGTACTTAGAATCATTCCGTATGGTTTTCGAATTACCGGGGCCAGTTTGGTCATGTCCTCCGCGCACATACCCAGGCGATCCAGGGAATAGACCCCGGCGCTCATGTTCAGAAGACGTAATACAACGTTCTCGCCATAAATAGTGGGCAGGGAGGAGACGCGGACGTTTATTTCGTTGTTGCCCATATTCACCGTGAAGCGGCCGTCCTGGGGTATGCGGGACATGGCGATATCCATGTTGGCCAGGATTTTAAGCCGCGAGACCATGGGCAGGAAATTAGCCTTGGATGGGGAAGGAACATTTTGAAGTTTACCATCCACCCGAAACCGAATATCGACTTTATCTTTTTCGGGGCTGATGTGCACGTCGCTGGCGCCTTCCCGGACCGCCTGGGACAGGATGGAGTTTACCAGCCGGATGACCGGGGCTTCTTCAGCCATGCCTTGGAGAGAGGAGACATTGAGATCTTCAATGGATTGAGTTTCCTGACTGGGTTCGGCGCTATCTATTTTCATCTCCTCCACGTCTTCGATAACGCCGCCAAAACTGGCGTATTGACCATATAACGCGCTGATTAAGCTATTATATTGCTGTTCCGTGCAAATGACCGGTTCCACTTCGCAGTTGGTCAAAACTTCTATGGCATCCAAGGCATTGACATCCATGGGGTCCGGCATGGCGACCAGCAGGAGGGAGCCTTTTTTTCTGAGGGGAACTATCTGATATTTTTGAGCGGCTTCCGAAGGGATTACCTTGGCCAGGTCCAGGTCAACAGGGAACATCCCCGGTTGATATTTGTCCAATTTGAGTTGTTGAGCTACGGTTTCCACGATTTGGGTTTCGCTGAGGATTCCGCTACGAACCAAATATTGACCCACCCGCAGCTTTTGTTTCTTGGCTTCCACCAGGGCCTGTCCCAGGCGCTCACTGGTCAGGAGACCGGCGTCGATGAGCATTTCCCCGAGTCTTTTTCTGGCGATCACTTGCTGATTTCTCCAATAATTGCTCTTTTATTAAATCAATAATAAGGTCCACCGACCATGGTGAGGAAAATCACGTGACGATAAATATGTCATGGTTGTCATGAAAGTGAAAAATCGTTTTATTAGGCGCGAATCACCATGAAGTTTTCCCGGTCTCCAAAAGCGAGGAGTCGTCAAATATGGCATCACTGGGTTAAGCGATCAAGAGTATTGCCCTATTTCAAGTCCATCCTTCAATCGCTGACCGGGGAATTAAATCCATGCCCAACGGGTGAACTGAGAGCCATGATTGTTTCTCCATGGCTTAAGTATTCTAATCGGGCTGAAGAATATCTGTTGATGCTGATCACCATTCGGCCATCTTGGTCTGGACCAAGGCAAACGGGTCGGAGAAATAGACGGTTTCATCCGTCCACAAAAGGATGGGCTTGGATTTGGCCTGGATATCCGTCGGTAATTGACTTATTCCTCCCCGGGCCGATGGCTCATCGGAATAGGTTTCGCGCATTATTACTTGAAATTTCAAACCATCTTTTCGATTCCATGAAGAAATGATGCGGATGGGGGGACCTTCAGTGGAGTAGGACCGGATAATTTTCATCGCTTCGGTCAAATCTTTCTTTCGACCGATTTCAATTCCCCACAAATGCCCGGGATGGGGGACGACTTTCTTGGGTACAGCCGGAAATTTCAGCACTTGCCCCGCAAAAACGTTTTCCAGATCGGTAATCTGCGGATTCACTTGCAGAATTTTGTCGACATACGACATTCTGACCCCGCCATAAACCTTTTGGATTAGGAAAGTAACGGTCTCCTTGGGTTGGATCGTTACCGTTCCAAGTATTTCCGGCGGTGAATCAGGCGCTTTGGTTTTTTCTTGACGGCCGGTCTCGACCGACGCAACAGGATGCGTGGTTTCCTGAACTTTAGCTTCAACATTAATAATGGGAGGTTCGCTGATGGCGAGAGCCGGAGGGTTGACCTTCTCAGGCGCCATTATGGGTTTTGAAGGGGGTGGCCCGATTTTATCCATTGCTGATGGAGGTTGGACGGTTTCCCGATAAGAGGTTTGGACAACCGGCGCATTTATTGTGACCGCGGAAAAAAAGCTTTTTATGCCTTTAAGCGGGTCTTCAGGTATCCAGGACGTAAGCGTGGCCGGACCGATAATCACTATGAACAGGGCCAGGGTTAGAGCGGCAAAGGAGGTCATGGCCAACGGGCGATGCCATTTAGGTCTGTGGCGGACGCCTGTTCCCTGGGCGCAGGATCGAACCATGAAATAGTCGACCTTGGCCTGTTTTTCTATGATGATCCCCAGGATGCACAAATGGCACAAATTGACGATTTTTCGGGGATAACCTCCGGAACGGCGGTATATGGCCCACAGAGCCGGCCAGGAGAATAAATTCAGCGGTTGGGGAGTCATACGAGCCTTGTCCAGCCGATGTTGAATCATGGCTTGAGTATCCCAGAACGACAAGGGTTTGAGTTGATGAAATAAGCTGATGCGGTCGGCGAAATTGGGGAGTTCACGAATCAATTTTTCGAATTCCAGCTGGGCGAAAATAATAATCTGGACCAACTTGCTTTCATTGGTTTCGTAATTGAGGAATTCACGAAGGATTTCCAGCCCGTATTTCGGGATTTTCTGTCCTTCGTCGATCAGGATGACCACGGTCCGGCCTTTTTCCACACCCTGCTGGAATAAATGCTGTTTGATATCTTCCTTGATCTGCCAGTCGGAAGTCCCTGGAGTCGGCCGGGAACCTAATAACATTTCCGCTACATGATTGAGGAAATGGGTGGGGCTTTCGAAGCTGGGGTCCATGATCAAATGGGTATCGATCTCGGCGTCTCGAGCCAAAAGGCGAAGCATCTGACGACACAGAGTGGTTTTACCCGAACCTACTTCTCCGACCACAACACACAGGCCACGCCGCAACCGAATGGATATTTCCAGTTTCTGCAGGCATCCGTAATGTTGAATAGTCTTGTAAAAGAACTCAGGGTCCGGGGTATTGGAAAATGGTTCGCAGCCCAGATTGAGCGCTTTTAAGTAACTCATATTTTACTCCCTGCCCATTTGAAAAAAATATCTAGGTTAATTTTAAATAGCTGGTCTTTTCGGCTGATCGGATTATTGATCATCATCAGTTTCCGGAAGCCTTTTGTTCGCTCAATTTAACTTTGCGGCAGTCGCCGCCGGCCGGGTCCTGACAAGGCAGGATATACGGCGTAATGAAAATAAGGATTTCTTCCATATTTTTGGAATTCGAGGTATTTCTGAAGAGCCACCCCAGATAAGGGATATCCTTGAGTCCGGGTATTCCGTTTTCGCTATCCTGGGTGGTTTCCTTGTTCAAGCCGCCGATGACCGTGGTTTCTCCATCGGACAGGATGACGTTGGTTTCGGCATTCTTGGTAATGATGGTCGGGTTACCTTGTACGGTATTGGTAAAATCCAACTCGTCCTTTTGAGTGTTGATTTTCATTTTCAGAATTTTGCCGTCAATCACATGGGGAGTGACTTCCAACTTTAAGGTGGCTTTCTGCCAATAAATGGATATATTTCCGTTTTTATCCACAGTCTGGAAGGGGACGTTTTTGCCGCTTTCGATGAACGCCTTGGAATTATCCAGAGTGGTCACAGAAGGATTGGACAAGATATTCAACTTGCCATCGGTCGCCAGGGCGGAAAGCTGGGCGGAGAGGAGGCTATCTCCTCCCAGGCCGACCATGTAACCCAGGGTCAAACCGACCAAACCCCAGGAGGAGGCGGTAGACTGGGCAAAACTGGCCGGGAAATTAGCCATATTGCCGGTATAACCGCCTGTGGGGGCCCCGACGCCCATGCCGATGACCCCGTTCTGGGCGGCGCTTGGAACTCCGGAAACAGGATAGGTGGTAGTTGATGATATCGTCTGACCCGCAATACCGGTTGAAGAATTGGCGCCCGGGTATATCCACTGGTTATTGGCATGATAAAGTCCACCCCATTGAACTCCCAACTGCCGGGCGGTATCCTTGGTAGCCTCTACGATATGAGATTCTATCAGTATCTGGGAAGTGGGTCGGTCCAGGGCTTCTATGACCGGTATCAGTCTTTGAAGGTCTTCAAGACTGGCCTGAATGATCAGGGAATTGCTGTACTCATCCATCAAGACCGAACCGGTTTTTTGATCGATGTTCTGGGCTTTGCCGCCATCAGTGGACCGGGTTTCACTCTTGGTCAAGACATTTTGGATGTTTTCCCTGATCTGTTTCAGGTCGGCAAACTCGATGGGTACGACCAAGGTTTTGACTATTTCCTTGTTTTCCTTGGCTTTCTCCTCGGCGGTGATGACCCGCAGTATATCGCCTTCCCAAGCGTAGGCCAAGGCATTGGTGCGAAGGATGCCTAAAAACACCTGGTCCCAGGGCGTGTTTTTGACATCGATGGTTACCGTGCCCTTGATGGCCTCGTTGATGACGATATTTTGATCCGCGGCTTTGGCTATGGCTCGGAGAGCGGTGGAGACTTCCAGTTCACGCAATCTGACCGTCACCCTTTTGGTGGGCAGCGGTTTTTCCGCCTTGCCCTTCAGATTGTCCTTGTCCAGACCGCTGATCCGTTTTTCGGATACTCCCGGGGTCGTTTTCTTTTTGGACGGGCTATATCCTTTGTTTTTTTCCGCGGCCTCGCGCCATTGGTCAAAGAAGGGATTGTCGGACTTATTGGTCTTGGTCCCGGAACAGCCGATTGACCAAAAGACTATAACTATAATCAGCAACCATACTGAAGCTACTTTATGCCTGAAACCGATGGTCGTCATGCCTGCCAGCCTATAACCCGGTATCTTCCAAAGGAATTACCACTTTAAGCGTTGAGCCCTCCCGGCCGATGACCACTTCGGTCTGGCTAACGGACCGGATGACATAGTCACCTTCACGTTGCAGTTTGTCTCCGACTTCATACTCCACGCCGTTGATGATGGCCAAAATCCTTGACCCGGCGATCAAATAACCCGTATAGACGAGTCCCAAGTCCTTGTCGGTTAGTTCCGGGGATTCGGTTTTTATCTTTTCGGCCTCGAAAGCCGAGGCCACGGCCCGATCCAGAAAGGGGTCGGACGGCCATTTGGTTTTGGCGCGCATGACGACGTAAGGGGCGTCAACCTGGCCGGCAATTTCCTGATTTACGGTTTGTTTGGCTGTATCCACGAACTGGGTCACCTCTTCCAGGTGTTTTTTTATCGTGTCCGGGCGAAGGTCTATCTGCTCCATGGATTTGGGGCGTAACAAAAAAAAAGCTCCCACCGCCAATGCCGCAAACATGATCCCTACGATAATCTTTTCCCTAACGGACATGCCCGGCGATCCACAGGTCTAGGGTAGCGGCTATCTTTGACAATAGCGGCTTATTGTCAAAACCATGGCCGTCTGAATCCAAGCCGGCCCTAATGGCCGTCCGGTGTGAACGCTCTAATCCACCAGTAACCATACACGCATTCCCAAAATATCAAAGGTTTGCAACCGTTGAACCATGATACGTTCCACATGTTCAATATAGGGCATTTCCCCGAGTTTTATCAGTAAATCAGGTAGATATGAAACATTTCCTCGGACGGTCAGCTCCAAGGGTAGTAAGCCTCGACCGGACTTGAGGGAATTGACCTGAGGTAGAACTTTTTCGAGTTCCAAATGAGCCTCATTGGCCGCTTTGGCAAAAACATCCGAAAGCCCCCCGATTTCCTCTCTGGACATCTTTCGCTTCTTGGGGAGAGGCAAACCTTTGGGCGGCTCGAACTTGGCTCTACGAACCAGATCGGAATATAAGGGAAACAGCAGTTTTTGGATTTCAATTTCGTTTTTTAAACGGGTCGTTTCGTTATTTTCCTCTGATACGGCGTGGAAACGAGGCCATAGACCCAGCAGGACGAACACAACAATGATCAGCCCCAGAACCCCGAAGAGGACCGTAGTGGAACTGAGTTTTTTGCCGTCGGTTGCTTCAGCCATCTTGAATCTCTACTTTATATCGATTTCCGCGCGAAAAAACATAATCTCTCGCCCTTGAAAAACCTTCATGGATTGTTCTTTCATATTCGGTTGTCCAAAAAGCGGCGACGTTTGCAAAGATAAAATATATTGCGTCAAGGCCGGTTCGATGTTCATTCGTTCTCCGGATACGATTCCCTCAATTTTCACGATTTTTTTTGGTGAACCACCTCCCGCGGTAGGTTTCTCGCTCTCGGCCATTCCCGGGGCCGGACCGATATCCAAGGCTAAATTGAGCAGACGGATATTCTGGGGAGTCATGGCGGCGATCTCATTTACCAGCGCCAAACTGTGATATCGACGGCTGTATTCCGCCAAGACGCTTTTATTTTGCTTGATGATAGTCAAGGCCTGCGAAATGACTTCCTGGCCGATATTGGGCGTGAATTGAGATAATTCTTTCTGAACCTTGAGGGTTTCTTCTTTTTTGACCTTGAGAATACGGCCTTCCCACACATAGACTCCACTTAGAAAAACCATTATAACCAAAAAAACCATCAGACCTATATTATGGAGCATTTTAGTGGCGGCTTCTTGGTATTTGGCCTTATAAGTATAAATGAAATTAGGCGTGTGGTCGTTACCGGATAGAGCCAGCCCGATCGCCGGAGTAAAAGTCGATCGTTCGGCGATGGTCGTGGGTTTGGGCCGGTCGGCCGGGACTAAATAAGGGGCGCCATTGCCCAACGGGTCCATGGCCTCCACCGGCACGCCCAATTGCCGGCTGATATATTCCAGAATACTGGGGATACAACTGAGGGGACCGCTGGTCAGAATCTGACTCGCGCTGGAGCCTCTAAGTTTTTGAGTATAATGCTCCAAGGTGCGTTCCAATTGCCGCACTAAACGGTCCAAGACCGGGACCAGCATGTCAAAGATTTCTTCGGGATCGGTCAATATCGATTTCCCGGGTGGGGTTGTGTAGAACAAAACTTGAAATATTTCCCGGGCCTGCTCCATATCGATGGGTTTCTCCTGGTCAGGGACATCGATGTTCATCCCGTCGATTTCAACGACAATCCCACCGGAATTCCGGGCCAACCTTTCGTTGTATCGATCTCGGATGGCTTCGATCATGCTGTTTATCCCGGTTTTTATCCCTCGGGATAGCACCATGCTCTTCTGGTCAAAGATGTCGATGCGGGACCAATTGCGGCCGACATATAAATTGCAAACCGGGCCGTTGGATTGCTTCAGCCATTCGGTTCGAAACAGGTTTTGGACGGCGAAGGGAACGGCCGTGATCCCGGATAAGGCATACCCGGCTTGTCGAAACAGAGTGTCTAAATTCTCGACGTCCTTGATGGGCACGGTGTAGGCCAACACTTCGATTTTTTTGATGCCTTCTTCGATGACTTCACCCAATACGTCGAAATCAAAAATAGATTCTTTTTCATTGAAGGGGTTTTCCTTTTTGAAAGACCATAAGACCGCGTTTCCGATTTGTTTACTGGGAACTTTAGGGATACGCAACAAACGTGTTTCCAGGCCCGCGCCCGGAACACCGCTCCAGATCATGGCGGTGCGACTGCCGAAGCTGACCAGAGTCTCTTTTAAAAATTCCGAAAATTTAGGGCTATCCATGGTCACGTCCGGTGGAAACGGAGTTTCCCGGAAATCCAGGAGTTGTTTTTTTTTCCCTATTTTAGCCAGACGCAAGCGGTCATAGCCGACCTCCACGCCGACCGTAAAATTGGAACGACGTTTGCCCGTGGTCCACTTATCTAATATGCTGCGCAACTCCGCTGCTTGGCCAAGGCCGTTTTTAAAGGACCCGCGAATCAGCTTGAGCAGCTTATCGGTAGAACTTATATCGTCCTTGCGGACCATGATCTAATCCTTAGGGCAGATTAAGATATCCAATTAATATGATCGGGGACGGTCGCTCCATGTTTGAACAAACCGATATGGATTCGTCCATCAGCCTCGCACCATTGGAAATTTAGCTACAGATTTACTCTGTCTCCGTAAAATATTTTAAATTTTAGCTGAACCTTTCAGCTTTGGTTATCACATTTAATCATCAATGTTATCCAAAGTCAAGTATTTTAGCATAAATTAACTATAATATTAATAAGTTATACCTTATATAGTGTGATTTATATTCATGAGCCCTATATATAGTTACGATTTATGATATTATAGACTTATCAGGGCTGGTACGATGTTTTTGACATACCGTGCCGGCGGGATTATAATTTTCAAACATACAAACGAGCGCATCCCCTGGAGCTTGCCGCGGGGTTAGGGAGCAAACCAAGTAAGACGCGTTCGTTCTACATATGACGAAGATTCCTCGTCGCTTGCCGCGGGGAGCTTCAGCTATATTCTTGGCTGGAATTTCGGTCTGAAAGCCTGATTATCATTTATTCGATGCAATGGGGAGTCAATCCAAACATCATGCGGCATATTATATATTTCTTTCTGTTCGGCATGGTTTTTTCCATTTTTTCTTTAGGGTCTCCGGTCTTGGGCGCCGGCCTCCCCGAACCCGACCCGGGAACCAAGGTTCAAGTGGCTTCCGATGACTTGAAACGCTTAGTGGACCTTTTGGAAGATGAAAAGAAAAGAGAGATATTTGTCCGGGATTTGAAGAATTTGATCCGTCTGCAAGAAGGTTCGACCTCAGCCGTTAAAAAAACGGATTCCGTTGCGACGAGCGCTCCGGAGGCGGCCAAGGTCATCAAACCGATATCCGAAGGCATAGATGCCTTTACCGAGTCTATTATCGACGAAGTCAGCCGGTTGGCCTGGCAAATCGGGCGAGCACCTTTCGTTATCAATCGCTTGACTTCATTTTTAGCCGACCAAAACAACTGGTTTGATCTGGCCATGCTTTTGGTGGATTTGCTCGGCGGCATATTGGCGGCCTTCTGTATGGCCATATTGCTCCGACGTTACCGGCCCCGACCTCCGGAACATTATTTAAATCCACTCAGACGGTTATGGTTCGGTGGATGCAAAATTTTGATTGCGTTGGCGCCTTTCCTGATCCTGTTTTTAGCGGTTTGGGGGCTGTTCAATGTGCTCCCGGTTTTTTCTCCGGCCAAGAATTTTTTTCAAGAAT
>JADFXS010000333.1:0-3284 GCA_015233515.1 Deltaproteobacteria bacterium
CTCGGCGGCGGCCACGATCCGGTCGGCCTTGTGACCCAGGGTGCGCGATTCCTATCGGGTGATTGTCACGGCTTTGTCCCCCGGCACGTCTTCGCGAACGTCTTTTTTACCCACCTGCTTTCTGGAGTCCTCGGCCAGAATGGTCCGGGTGGAGCCACAGGTTTGGAGCGCCGGCCCCTTGACGGCCAGTCCGGACGAGCCTCCGACCGTCAGCGAGTTGCTCCCCACGACCATTTCCAGCTTTTTTCCGACCGTTTTTGAATAGTAGTCGGCTCCGGTATTCTGCACATAGCTCCCGGCCGTGGTGAGATAATAATCGCCGGTCGCGGGAGGCCCGGCATCCTGAGGCGTTGCGGGGACCGGGGGGGTGGCCGTGGGGCTGGCGGCGGCCTGTTCCAGAATTTGGGTTGAACCCGGCGTGGCCTTGCCACCGAGTTCGGTTTTAAAAAATTCGCCAATGCTGAAACTGGCGGAGAGCTCCGTCCGCAGGTCCACGGGTTCAGGAGGGGGCTCAATTGTCTGCTGATCGTTCCCGTCCCCTTCCGCGTTCACCACCGCCCTGGTGAGCGGCGGCGCCCCTAGGTGCAGGCGGTTGTTGGCTCGGGGTGGCGACAGCAGAAGGCGTTGTTGTCCGGCTAAATCCTCTAATTCCAAAATGTTGCCGCCGGCGGTGTGGACCAAATTTTTGGTCTGATTGGAATTCCGGACCGGGCTGGGGGTCAGTGGATTGGGGACGACTCCGGCGATAACTGGGCGGTCCGGATCGCCGTCTATGAACGTGAGCAACACTTCGGTCCCTTTGTGTAGGGGAAAATGGAAGCCATGGTCCGACCCTCCGTAAGGTTGGACCTGCCTGAGCCAAGTGGACGCCTTGCCCCAGCCCCGGCCCGAAAGGTCGAAGGGCAGGATGACCTTGTATCTGCCCTGATCGTCCAGTTCCGCGTATTCGCCGCTGCCGGCCGCGTCGATATGCGCATGGATCGAGCCATGAATGCGGGGGCGTTCCGCTTTTCGTCCGTCCCGGTATTGGACGTCCGATGGAATCGCGGAGAAGCTGTTCTTGTAAAAAGGATTCTTTTCGGTTTTTTTTTGGGTTTCAGCCAATCCGGCCAGGATAAGGGCCGTCTGATCCCCTTCGTGATTGACGGAGACGGCCAGATAGGCTCTGTTGAATTCCTCGCGGAAATGATTTTTCAGGTTAAAAAGAAAGCCGGGTCGCAGAAAGGCGGCCGAGCCTTCTCCCCGGTAAATTTTCTGTCTGCAGGTGAACGCTTCTTTCCGAATACGGGCCAGGCGTTCTCCTTCTTCAAAGGTCCGATAATCGTCTCCGTAGACATACACACGGCCCAGGCCGGCGACATCCACTCTGGCTTGCACGGAAAGATCCAATGATGGGCGGTTATAATCGTAATTTTTCAGGAGGATCGTCTCGGGCAGCCTTTTTTGGATGAGGTTGAAGGATGTGACCGTCTCGCCCACATGGGCCTGTTCCAGACCAGATACCGGCGAATATGCGACGGCGTCCCCTTGCGGTAAATAAGAGTGCCCTTCTTTCGTGTCCGTAATAATGACTTTTTCGCCGGTGCTGGTGATCTCGAAGAAATAATACATGCCTTCGCGTTCCAGCCATCGACAGAGAAAGTTATAATGGGTCTCCTGATATTGGCAGACGTATTCATAAACTCTTGTATAGTTTTCCTTCAAGCGTATTTCATACTCCATACTGGACAAGCCGCCGTCCTTGAGCACGGATTCGACAATTTCCGGAGCTGTTTGACGGAGGAAGACCTGGTTGTGACTGGTTTGAGTCAGCCACCATAGTTTGGGGACCATGACTGCTCGGAAAAAATACAGTCCGTGGCTTTCATGAAGCTGCTGAAATTCAGCCAGCATACCCTGGAAAGGCACATGTTTTCCGTCCGGATCCTGGATAATGAATATAACCGGCATTGATAGTATCTTGTCGATATCCAGGTCAGCTTGCTTCGAAACCAGGTTGATGGTGAAACTATAGAGAGTGGATAGTTCCTCCCATCCTTCAAAGCTCAGGACGAAAAAAGTCTCGTCGGGTAAAGCCCTGGAGCGGAAAGTGAATCTCTCTTGCTTTATGGGGGTTTTCTGCCGGCGGACGTCAATGATTCTGGCTATGAATTCCCTGGCTTCCTGGGTGAATTTAGGCATTTTTTCTCCTTTGCCCAAGGAAAAGAATTTCCCCACGTCGAATTGGCTGGAATCGAGAACAGCCATTATTAACCTGAGCGTCCAATCAGGGCGCGCTTAAATTTTATCCTCACTTCAGCTTAGCACACACGCCTGATCCAATCAATTTATTAGAACCTAAAGTCAGCAAGGAATTCGAGGCCCTTTCAAACATACAATCAGAAAATCGTCTCACCCGGCGTCTTGGCACCATAACGTTACAAGGCAAGAGTACCGTTGGGCCGATCAGATCAGCTACCTCGACTCTGAAAACAGAGAGCACACTTTAAACGTTATCGAATGTTTAGAAACTAAAAAGGATGATACCGGCCAAGAAAAATACACCCGCTTCAGGTGGGTGACCGACCGCGAGATTACCTCTAAAAACGTAATTGAACTAGCTGAAAACGCTGGGAGGATTAGATGGAAGATTGAAAATGAAGGATTTAACGTCCAAAAAAAGCGGGGGTATGAACTGGAGCACGCCTACAGCGGCAACTATACGGCCGCCAAGGTATTTATTTCATCTTGCAAATGGCTGTGACCTTGACTCAGATTATCGAGAGGGGAAGCTTGCTTAAACAGGCATTGACTGGAAGAATCTCTTCCGGGATAAATCTCGCCTTTCGACTACTAGAGGCCTGGCGCAATGTTAGTCTCTCCCACAGCGCTTACCAATTAATTCTCGCCGGCAAATTCCAAATCCGACTAGATTCTTCCTGAACTACTCGGCGGCTCCGGGCCCCTCCCCCTCAAATACATAGTATCAATGATCGCTTCGATGGCCACAACATACCAGCCGGGGACTCCCTTGCTCATGGGTATAAACTTATATCAGGCTTGATCCTAAGGACGCAACCATCCGCATATAAAAACCTTTTTATTCGTCAGAGATGACCGCGGATAGTGCTCCTGGACACTGCGCCAAAAATTCTATAAAATAGAGAAGGAAGACAATATGGAGCTTACCTGGAACTCGGAAAGATGCTCCAAGAGAACGATGATTTGATAATCTCAGTGTTCAACGATTTCAAAAACACTACGGCATATTACAAGCACGGGTTTGTACCTGAAGACGATAGGGC
>JADFXS010000333.1:3323-3911 GCA_015233515.1 Deltaproteobacteria bacterium
TAACGGGAATATGCGCGAACCCATCCATCCAGGCGATACGGGGCATGTTGAGTGGTTCCAGCCATCACTCCTCGGCCGCGCACGCGCCTGATGCTTTCATGGGCAACAGATCCTTGATAAAGGCCAAACCGCATGAAAAAATATGATACTTTTAAAATGACTATTCCCAATGATGTTTCATACCTGCCGGTAGTTCAGCTATGCGTAAGGGAAATATCGAAAAAGTTCGGATTTGATGATAGTGACATCTTTGAAATAGAGCTTGGACTTGAAGAGACTTTCATGAACGTAATAGAACACGGATTTGAAAAAGGTGAAGAAAATACTTTTGATATAATATGCCAACGAACCCCCAAAGGCATCAAGATAATAGTTAAAGACCAGGGGATGCCGTTTGATCCCGACAGAGTGCCCCAATATACGCCTGCAACGGACCTAGAGGGGGCATCTGCCTCAGGCCTTGGCACACACCTGATAAGGAAAGCTTTCGATGAGGTTTCCTTCCATAATCTCGGCTCAAAAGGGAAAGAGACCCATCTTGTAAAATATCGAAAAAGCGCAAACATTGCGGGATATTTCGCTGATTCA
>JADFXS010000334.1:0-430 GCA_015233515.1 Deltaproteobacteria bacterium
TCGACCTTTCCAATATGGACGAGACTTTATCCACCTTAAATCCACGCTTTTTAGTACCCGTGGCGAAAGAATTGTGCCCGGACGGCGGCCTGCTGATAGAGCCTAAAAGCCTGAAGGACTTGCGACCTGAAGGGCTTATCAAGGCCGTCCCTTTTCTACGGGCGTTGTCCGAGGCTTCCCGGCATGTGGCCCAGGCCGTGGTTACCGGCCAGTCACCGGCCGGCTTGGCGGCGGACTTGCGTTCCAAATGGCCGGAGTTGCCTCAAGACCTGATGACACTTCCGGACGGCGCTTTCCCGCCCAAAGCCTCGAATCACGCCCTAGATGATATTTTGTCCATGGTCGCCGCGCCGACTACGGCGGCCGGTCAAGCCCCCGCCGGCAGCGGCGACTGGACCGGTCGTTTCGACGCCCGTATCGCGGCCGTCCT
>JADFXS010000334.1:441-3869 GCA_015233515.1 Deltaproteobacteria bacterium
ACGATTTACGAAAGCGCCGAATTTCGTGCTTTTGAAGCTTCCTGGCGCGGGCTGGAATCCTTGTTGAAACAAGGACCGGTCAAGGAAGGCCAGGGAGTGGTGGTCAAGGTTCTGCCGGTGGACCAAGTCAGTCTGGAAGCCACTCTGAATCGACTGTCCAGAGAATTGGCCGATCTGCCTCCCAACCTGATTTTGATCGATCAGCCCATGGACAGCACCGCTTTAGGCACGGCCTTGATAGAAAAAATTACGGAGTTGGCCGAGGATCTTCTTGTACCCACAGCCTGCTGGGTCGGAGCGGATTTCTTCCACCTGAATAATTGGTCGGATTTGCGCAAGGTCCAATATCTGAAACACTACATAGAAGACGCGGCTTACGCCAAATTTCGAAAACTGATCGATCTACCCGGAGCTAGTTGGGTCACGATTCTTTTGAACCGTTTTATCGGCCGGTTGCCGTATGGCCGGTTGAATAAACCCAAATCCATCTATTTTGAGGAATCGCAACCCGTCTGGCTCAGTCCGGTTTGGGCGCTAGGCGCGATCGCGGCCCAGAGCGTCTTGACTTATGGATGGCCGAGCCGGCTCACCGACTATGTCAACCTGGCCTTGAAAGATCTTCTGGTGACCGATTTGGCCGGGGAAGGTCCAATGACCACCGAATTGGCTTTGAGCGAAGATCGGCTGATGGAGTTTCTTCAAATCGGATTGACGCCTCTTTTAGGGCCGTTGCGGAAAGATCAAGCGTTTATTCCCAAAGAGGTCACCCTGGCCGGCGGTTCACTAAAGGGGCAACTTTTCGTGGGCCGGGTCTTGGCTTTTCTGTTCTGGTGCCGGGAAAACCTGGCGGTGACCCTTAGCTCCGAGGACTTGGCCGGCGACGTCAAGAACGTCCTGGCTCAATTCTGGCATCGCACCGGCCATGAACCGCCGTCGGACCTGGCCGTGACCATGGAAAGACCCTTGGAAAGCGGATCCATTCCGTTGGTCATCAGCTTGACTCCTTCACGGGCCATCTTGCCGGGAGGCCAAAAACTGGAATTCACTTTCGTCTGGTAACCAGGAGAATTAGTCCGGAAATAGCCTTATAGACCGGAAGGAATGGTTCCCAGGCTCCGGATGGGGAACCATTCCTTCTTAAAACGGCCCGACCCCAATGGGCTGTTTCTTAAAAGATAGATTGTTTTGTAGTGATGAAGACGAATTATTATTGATTTTGATTATGGATTCCGCTCAAGGCAAATATTGAATCGATATTTTTAGGAACGGTTATTAAAAAATGGTCAGCCTCAACGGATTTTTCGGACAAGTTCACGGGGTCACTTCCTTACTGGCTCTGTCCGTGAACACGATCTTTTGGTGCTCGCTTTTGTTTGTCGTTACCTTTTTCAAACTGGTTATACCCGTGGCCGGGTGGCGACGGATGATCAGCGGCCTGTGCGACCGGATGGCCACCTGCTGGATTTGGGGCAACAATACCTGGATCAATCTCACCAAACAGGTCCAATGGGAAGTTCAGGGGCTCTCCGGGCTCAACCCGAAAGGCTGGTATTTGGTCATGTCCAACCACCAGTCCTGGCTGGACATCGTGGTCCTGCAGAAGGTTTTCTACCGAAAGATTCCGTTTTTGAAATTTTTCCTCAAGAAGGAGCTGATCTGGGTTCCTTTTTTAGGGCAGGCATGGTGGGCCCTGGATTTTCCCTTCATGAAACGTTATTCCCGATCATACCTGGAGAAGCATCCGGAACGGAAAGGGCAAGACTTAGCCACCACCCGACAGGCTTGCGCCAAGTTCAAAAAACTTCCGGTAACGATCATGAATTTTGTGGAAGGGACCAGATTTACCGCCGCAAAGGCTCTGAAACAGGGCTCGCCTTATCGGCACCTGCTCAAGCCCAAGGCCGCCGGCGTGGCTTTTGTCCTCGGAGCCATGGGAGACTATTTGACTAACATTCTGGATGTCACCATTTCCTATCCGGAAGTGACCAAAGGTTTGTGGGCTTTCATGTGCGGCCGAGTCAGAAAAATAAAAGTCGTGGTGGAAACGATCCCCATTACTTCCGATCTGCTAGGGGACTATATCAGGGATTTGGATTTTCAACGCCGATTCCAGACCTGGATCAATGAAATTTGGGGCGAAAAAGACAAGATGCTGCAAACATTTCAGGAGAAAACCTGATCGAACTCTTTTTATGGTCGCCCGGCATCCGCCGATCCCGGAAGACGACGGCCAAATCCGGGTTAAAGCCTTATAAGATTTCTTGGGACATCCCACGTATTGACAATGAAGTGCTGGAGGAAGGAGTATTTGAATATGAAAAAAGCTTGGGTCGCGGTATTGACCGTGGTTATGATCCTGGGTTTCAGCCAAGTAGTCTGGGCCGCGTCCCAGGACTTCACCGTGGTGAACGCCACGGGCAAAACCATCGATCGGCTGTTTGTCGCCCATGCCTCGGAAAATGACTGGGGTGACGATATTCTGGGCCGGGACACCATGTCTCACGGTGAATATTGGGATATAACTTTCACGGGTTACAGCAGCAGCCACTGCTCTTTTGACCTGAGGGTGGAAATGACCGACGGCTCGATTACGGAATGGGACAACTTGAATCTGTGCAACATTAGAAAAATTACCCTGAAGCCCAATCGTATCGCGGATTTAAATTAGTCACCGCTTCCTGGAAATTTTCGGGCGGTTGAAGCTCTCCTCGGCGAGCCGCGGGGAGCTTCAAGCCTTGTATAATCGGATTTATTTTAATAGTCCCAATAGCCGTTTGATCTGCACGACCCCGTCCTGGGCGTCAACGGCAAAAGCATCGGCCCCGATCTTGGCCGCCCACCGGGCGGTGACCGGCGCTCCGCCAACAATCGTTTTGAAGCGATCCCGCAATCCCGCCTTTTTCAAAGCTTCTTCCAGCTTTTTCTGTTCCGGCATGGTTGTGGTCAGAAGAGAACTGGTTCCGATAACTTGAGCGTTAAAATCCAGGGCTTTTTGAATGATTTTATCCGTGGACACATCCCGGCCGAGATCATGGACGGTAAAACCATTGGCCTTGAGCAAGGAAACGACCATGCTTTTACCGATATCATGAACGTCTCCCTTGACTGTGGCGATGAGAATCGTGCCATTGGCCACCCCTTTTTGCTCGGGGAGCGCCTGGTTGATGATTTCAATGACGGCATTCATCACATTCCCGGCCTGAATAAGTTCCGGGATAAAAAGTTCGCCGCGGCCAAAAAGGTCGCCGACTTTCTGTATTCCAGGAATAAATCCTTCATTCATCAAACGTATGGGGTCAACGCCTTCGGCCAGGGCGGCCTTGGTCAGTTCCAAACCTTTGGTCGAATCCCGCTCAATAATCGCTTGCGTGGCCTGGGCCAATACTTTTTCCATATCCATGGTCTTCTACTCCATTAATCTCACATGT
>JADFXS010000335.1:0-3319 GCA_015233515.1 Deltaproteobacteria bacterium
AAGAGAATAACTCTCTAAATATACAACAGATATAAGCACGGGATTATATATCCGGGATGGCACTATTCGGCTTGGACCAAAAAAAATCACGGATTACGACGGGACTGGGTGACCAGATACCGACCAAGGCTTGGCTGAACTTTCATAAACGGCCTGAGGGATAGCCGCTAGTCGGGACATTCCTCAAGCGCCGTCAAGAGGTTTTACCGGACGCGCTCAACCGCTCAGATTCAGGTTTCGCCAATGATTTTTGTTTGTTATCCTCAGGAAAGAGCTTTTCCCACTTCCGTGATCAACGATGAATCAGGCCCTTAAAAAGGAGGGGCCGCCATGAGTGATCCATTGGCTAAAGGGGGCACACCGATGGGCTCATGGCGGCAAAGTGGGAAGAAATAGGATTAATGGCTAATCCCAACCCGCACTTAGCCGGTAATTAACAATATATCGTGTCACCCCTAAAAAAACAAGGGGGCGGTCGAAAAAAATCTGCTAGCTTGGTTGAAGCTCCTTGCGGCAAGCTTCGGGGCATGCGCCGGCCGGCATCTGCGGCTCGGCCTCGCTAAAAGCCGTGACCGTTTTTCCCGGCAACCTTATCACAGGAAGAACCGGTTGCCGAGGCCTATGATTTCCCCGACATTTAACGAGTTTTGTTCAGTATTTATTTGACCCTCAAGCATCCCTGTGGTACCAATGAAAGCCTGGAACAACAGTGTTAGCTAACGAAACGGTAGTGACTATATGCACGAAATGTCCATTGCCCAAAGCATTTACAACATCGTCCGCGATGAGATGGCCCGCCACCAAGTCAAAAAACTGGAAGCCATCAATGTGGTTTTGGGTAAATTATCGGCCGTGGTCCCTTCTTCCTTGATCTTCTGTTTTCAGATCCTGACCGATGAAACGGAATTGGCCGGAGTGACTTTGAATATCAAAGTTATTCCTTTGGGATATCGCTGCCTTGATTGTAACCGCGATTTCACTTCCGAGGAAATGATTTTCACTTGTCCTCACTGCGGCGCCGATCAGCCCATGCTGACCTCCGGTCGGGATTTGAGCATCGAAAGCATGGAAGTGGCTGATTAATAAGAGGAGTTGGTAATGCAATTAAATGTCGGTCGTCACGTTTTGGAAGCCAATGATCGCCTGGCGGCTGAAAACCAGGAAATATTCAAACAAAACGGCATTTTAGTGATCAATCTCATGTCCAGTCCCGGCGCGGGTAAAACCAGCCTGCTGGAAAAGACCATTGATTTATTGAAAAACCGAATCCGCATCGGGGTGATTGAAGGCGACATCCAGTCAGCCCGAGATGCCGAAAGAGTGGCCAAGCACGGCGTGCCGGCCGTGCAGATTGAAACCGACGGGGCTTGCCACTTGGATGCCAGTATGGTGAGAGCCTCCGCTCAAGCCTTGGACCTGAAAGCCCTGGACCTTCTAGTCGTGGAAAATGTGGGCAACCTGGTTTGCCCGGCGGAATTCTACGTGGGCGAAGAACTGCGCGTCATGATCCTTTCGGTGACCGAAGGAGACGACAAGCCCATGAAATATCCCTTGATGTTTCGAGAATCCCAGGCCCTCCTGATCAATAAAATCGATCTGTTACCATATATCGATTGCAGCGTGGAAAAAATCAGAACCGAAGCTCGTCAGCTCAACCCTAAGCAGACCATATTCGAAATATCCTGCCGGACAGGCCAAGGACTTGACGAATGGTGCGCCTGGCTGGAAAAGCAGGTGGCCCTGGCTCACCCGTAATGAAGGAATTTGGAAGCTTCAACCGTTAAGCCGATAGCCATGGGTCAGGCAGTTGATTTGGCGCCGTCTTCCATTACCTTGGTCCGTTATCGGGCCGAAGTGGAGGGCTTTGTCCAGGGAGTAGGGTTTCGCCCCTTTATCTATCAATTGGCCAAGCGCCTGGGCCTGGCTGGAACCGTTCTCAATACCTCTTATGGCGCCATGGTGGAAGTGGAAGGACCGCATCAAACGGTCCAGGCCTTTTTTACCGGCCTGAGGAACGACGTTCCGCCCCTGGCCAGCATTACCAAATTAACTCTGCGGCCCATTCCGACCGTAAACCAGACGGATTTTCACATTGAATCAAGCGCGGCCCAGTTAACCAGGTCCGCCTTGATCAGCCCGGACGTGGCCGTATGCGATGATTGCTTACGAGAGCTCTTCGATCCCGCGGATCGGCGTTACCACTACCCTTTCATCAACTGCACCAACTGCGGACCGCGTTATACCATCATCATGGATGTGCCTTACGACCGGGACAAAACTTCCATGAAGACATTTCCTCTATGCCCGGAATGCGCCGCGGAATACCATGATCCCACCAATCGTCGTTTCCACGCTCAACCAAACGCTTGTCCGGTCTGCGGCCCGCAAGTCTCTATTCTGGATGGCCACAACCGTCCGGTACCCAGTCCTGATCCTATCGCCACAGCCAGGGATTTACTGCATCAAGGTTTCGTTCTGGCCGTCAAAGGCCTAGGCGGATTCCACTTGGCCGTGGATGCCGCCAACGACCAAGCGGTCCGCCGCCTACGAAGCCGTAAACATCGAGAGGAAAAACCACTGGCGGTCATGTCCCCGGACTTGGAAGCCATCAGCCGGTATGCCTATGTTGAACAGCAGGAACAAGATGTCCTGACCGGCGCCCAGCGCCCCATCGTCCTGTTGACGGCCCGGCGGCCGTCACCGTTGGCGCCGAGCGTGGCTCCGGATAACCGGTACATCGGAACCATGTTGCCTTATACTCCCCTGCACTATTTGTTATTATCCGGATTTTCGGCCCTGGTCATGACCAGCGGTAACCTGACCGAAGAACCCATTGCCATTGACAATGATGAAGCGGCGATTCGTCTTGACGGAATTGCCGACTACTTCCTGGTTCACAACCGGGATATATACCTCCGGACCGATGACTCGGTAGTGCGGGTCCATGATGGCCACGTCCGCCCGGTTCGCCGTTCGCGCGGGTTTGTGCCGGTTCCGATCTTTTTGCATCGTTCCCTACCCCCTGTTCTGGCCGTGGGCGCGGAACTCAAGAACACCATCTGCTTGACCAAGGATAACCGGGCTTTTGTCGGCCAACACGTCGGAGACCTGGAAAACCTGTCCACGTTGGAATTTTTTGAAAAAACCATAGACCATCTGCAGCGTATCCTGGACATCGACCCTCAAGCCATCGTTCATGATCTGCACCCGGAATACCTGAGCACCAAATGGGCCTTGGACCGAAAGGACCGGATCCTCCTCGGCGTCCAGCACCATCACGCTCATATTGCTGCTTGCATGGCAGAGAATAATTTGCCCA
>JADFXS010000335.1:3395-3863 GCA_015233515.1 Deltaproteobacteria bacterium
CGGTGAACTTCTAATGGCCTGGCCGGACCGCTATGAACGGCGCGGCCACCTGCAATACTTGCCTTTGCCCGGAGGCGCCGCGGCCATCAAGGAACCTTGGCGCATGGCCGTCAGCTATCTATACTTGAGCTTCGGCCCACAGTCCTTGGATCTGGGTCTGAAGATGCTGGAACGTCAAGATCGGTCACAATTGGCCTTGATCGGTCAAATCATCCAAAAACAGATCCGAAGTCCCCTGACCTCATCCCTGGGCCGGTTATTTGATGCCGTAGCCGCGTTGATCGGTTTGAGGGACCGCGCCGCTTTTGAAGGCCAAGCGGCGATGATGCTGGAAATGTGTTGTCCGGAAGAAAAATTTCCTCCCTATCCTTTTGATCTGTCCGAAGAGGACGGCCAATGGATACTCCAACCCCAGGCCTTCATCCGCCGGATAGTGTCCGACCTTTCCCAAGGCCGCTCTCAAGCTGA